>JBGSXK010000214.1:0-7875 GCA_041751455.1 Anaerolineae bacterium | reverse complement strand
AAAGCACGCAGACCGGGTGCTGACCCTGCGCGATGGGGCACTGGGGCAGGATATTTCGCATTCTGAAGACGAAACTCCCCGTTTGAGCGCGGAAGGCAGCATTCGCCTGCCCGATGCCGTACGCCTGCAATTGGCCGAAGCGCCGCGCATCGCGATTGAGATTCGCCCGGAGGGAGTGCTGCTGCGCCCAGAAATCGAAGTGACCAACGATACCGGTGCGCTGCTGCAGGATATGCTGCCACAGGACACACCTCCCGACGAGGGTAAACGCCGCTGGCGGCTGTTCCGGCGCAGAAAGGCCAACTCATGAGCGCAAATGGTACGGGTCAACATCAGATCAGCGTGCTGGTAGAGGGTGTAGAGCGCTTTTTCGGTCAGGGAGATACGATCGTCCGTGTGCTGCGCGGGCTTGATCTCTGCGTTCATGTGGGCGAACTGGTCGCGCTTTATGGGCCGTCAGGCAGCGGCAAGACCACACTGCTTAACCTCATCGGCGCGCTTGATCTGCCCAATGCAGGCCGTATTGAGGTAGTGGGAAAAAATATTGTGAACATGGGTGAACGTGCCCGCGCCCGGCTGAGGCGGCAGCAGCTTGGCTTTATCTTCCAGAGTTATACCCTGTTGTCCACCTATACCGCACTGGAAAATATTGACCTGGCACTGCGTCTGCCAGGAATGGGATTCTTCGAGCGTCGCCGCCGGGCGACAAGTGCCCTGGCTGCTGTTGGCCTGAGCGCGTGGGCAACCCACGTTCCCGATGAACTGAGCGGTGGACAGCGCCAGCGTGTTGCCATCGCACGTGCCCTCGCGCTGCGTCCCGCCGTCATCCTGGCCGACGAACCTACCAGCGGTCTGGATACTGCCACCGCCCGACGGGTGCTGTCGTTGTTTCGGGGCATCGCAGAGGCACAAGGCACGACTTTTCTCATCGTTTCCCATGACCCTATGATCGTTGAATATGTCGATCAGGCCTATGACCTGCACGAAGGGCGGCTTATCCTGCGCAAAGCAGGGACACCCACTGAGGAAACCGCCGACCAAGGAGCGACATCGTGAAATTCATCGTCAAGCAGCTTCCTACGCTTCTGCTGTTCATCATAGCTATGATGCTGGGCGCGATTCTTATGCGCATGAGCTTTTCACCGCAGCCCGACCAGCCCGCCGAGATTAATGCACAACAGGAAAACACGCCGGAAGCCGAAACAGACACAATCACTGCCACACCCAGCGAAACAATTCCACCCAGTAGCCCGCTGCCATCGCTCACACCTTCACGTACCCTGCTGCCGCCGCCCACTTTTGAACCACCAACGGCCACGGTGCCCGCCACCTTTACACCTACTATCACCCCTACGGCGACCATCGACCTCAGCATCTCTATTCCCGGCCTGCGTGGCGCAGAAACCCCGACTCCAAGCACCACACCCGGCTGTCAGAAGCGCGAGGAGTGGAAGCTGACCTATGAGGTCAAACGTGATGATGCCCTGGCACGTATTGCCGAGCGTTATAATACATCTGTTTCCGAACTTGCGCAGGCTAACTGCCTGACAGACGCTAATGTGATTACTGTAGGGCAGGTTTTAAAGGTACCTGGGGATATCCCCCCAGCAGATCAAATTTATGACTGTAACTGGGAACTGCTCACTCCGGTAGATGGCACACTGGCTGTCGAGGGAGCAGGCAATCTTACCTTTAACTGGCGTGGCCCCATGGCACCGATCAACCTTATACGCATTGTCAAACCTGATGGGGGGATTTATGAGCGCGTGATTGAACTGCGCCAGAACGAAACCATTGATCTGGCTGATATTCCCGACGGAGGGACGCACACCTGGTATGTTTATCCTTTAGACAGTAACTTCCGGCAGATACCCTGCATGGAAGGCGGCCCCTGGCGCTTCAGCAAACAACAGAAGCCCACGCCCACACCCACCACGACACCCTTCGGCCCATAATCGCTTCTTCAACTAAAACCATAGGGACAGAGTACATACTCCATCCCTGTGGTTAATTTACAGCATAGAAGACGATTATTAACGAGGCTGCTGCACCACCGGGTCTTTCCTCCGGCGCGAAGATGTTGTTAACCCAGAGAGCGATTGATGCAGTGGATCGAGCAGACGATAGGCAACCGGCACCACGATCAATGTCAACAACATACTGCTCGTTACACCACCAATCACAACAATACCAAGCTGCGATGCGATGATTGCCCCATCCGAAAGTCCCACAGCCAGCGGAATTAACGCGATGATAGTCGCCAGTGTGGTCATCAGGATAGGTCGCAAACGACGATCTCCGGCATTCACCAGCGCCTGATCCACATCGTTCACACCCCGCTCGTTACGATTAGACTGCACCCGGTCAATCAACACAACGGCGTTTGTAATCACCAGCCCGATCAGCATCAGCATACCGATCATTGCCGGAATACCCAGTGCTTCGTTAGTCAGCGTAAGCGCGATGGCTGCTCCCGCTGGCGCCACAATCACGCTGAGGAAGATAGTAAACCAGTGAACCACTGAGTTAAACGTCACCATCAGAATCACGGCTACAATTACAGTTGCAATCCCCATCGCCGTGATGATACCCTGGAAACCCTGAGTTTGTGTCTGGCTCTGGAAGCCCTCACTCACGATGATACTCGGCGGCAGGTTAAGCGCCTGCACAGCCTCAAGCGCATCTTGAATCAACGTGATCGTATCTTCGGTCTGCGGCTCACCTGTATATTTGAGCGCAGACTGCATATTAATACGGATATAGGTTGTAGAGTCGCCCGAATCGCCAAAAGCACCCAGGTTGCTGCTGACATTATCCAGCCCTGCCAGGTTATTCAAGGTCTCAACGACAGTAGGTTCAAGCGCGATCAATTCCTCCTGCGGGCCAGACATCACCAGCTCAAAATTGCCAAAGCCGCCTCCATCCACCAGGGAGTAGGTAGACACCACCACATTCTCCGCGCCAAAGATTGCCTCCGCGTGTGGACGCAGTGCTTCAATCCGCGCGTCTATCTGATCGGTGGATTTCAACCTGAGATTGATAATGGCAACATTCTCGCTCACACTACCGCCACCGATCAACGAACTCTGGGTAAAGCCCCCACCGCCAATCGATACCCGCAGCGTTTCTATCTCCTCCGCCGGAACGACCTCCCGGACAGCCTCTTCCATTTGCTGTGCCAGCGCATTCGTTTCCAGCATTCTTGTCCCAGCGGGCATTTCTACGCTGATCTGAATTTCAGGATCACCGAACTCTGGCAGGAATGCGAAAGGCCGGGTTGCAAACAGCACCCCACTAAGAATGACCGATCCAAACGCGACCCCCATCACAATAAGACGGGTTGTGCGGGTACTCAATGCCCAACGCAGGAGAGGCACATATACCAGAGCGACTTTTCCAGCAATAGGTCCGGCATCATCGCCCACAATGTCTTCCTGGCGGATAAACATATAAGCCAGCACCGGCACCACAGTAATGGCAACGATGAACGAGGCGATCAAAGCATAACTGACTGTGAGACCAAAAGGCAGGAAGAACTCGCTAATCAACCCACCTGTCAGACCCAACGGGAGAAACACCACAATCACGATGAGCGTGGCCGAGAAAATTGCTACAGAGACATCACGTGTCCCAGTCAGGATCGCTTCCCGCTTATCACGCCCACCCTGAATTTCGCGGAAGATATTCTCAAGCACTACAATCGAATCGTCCACCACCCGGCCAATCGCCACCGTCAGGCCAGAGAGCGTCATAATATTCAGTGTCAGGCTCTCTGGGAACAAACGTAAGATAAATGCGACAAACGGCAGATCAGCCAGCGGCGCAAGTAAACTATTGACAAAAGGCGGCAGCCAGTTCATCAAAGCCATCGCGGCGAGGATAGAGAGCGGGATGCTGACAGTGACGACCAGTGTACTGCGCCAGGCCGGGTTAGGGATTCCTCCAGGCCAGAAGCGCACCGTCAGCCCTGCAAGAACACCCAGGATAAGCAGCACACGCACGACAGTATCCGCCTGGGCAAAGGCCAGGCCGACATCTCCCCCGGCGGCATCCAGCCCGCTCATCACCAGCGCCGCCAATGCTACCGTGAAAACAACCACCATGATTGAGCCGACAGTGCGCCGGCTGGAGCGCTGCCACAAGCCATCGCTCAAAAACAGCAGGATGATAATGACTGCGAAGATAGCACCCAGCGAACCTTCACGCGCCACGCCATTAATCGAATCTTCGACGAAGCTGGCGGTTTCCAGTGCGATACCTATCTGGATATTTTCGTTTTCAGCATCCAGCGCCTTCATAATGTCGTTGACGATATGGAATGTCTCGACATTGTTCGCATCGCTGGTCTTATTGACGGTCAGCAGCAGGCTGGACAGGCCATTGTTACGGGTGATAAGCGTCGTGGGGATGAAAGCGTCGCCCCCGGCAGTCACAATCTCCTGCACCTGTGTGGGCAGAAGCGCAAAAGTCTCCTCTCCAAATTGACGCACCCCTTCAGGCAGCAGGCCATCAAACACCGCCGGGTCACGATTAAGCATATATTCGACAGCCTCAACGCTCAGGTTGCCAAACAGCGAGGGCGCGAAGTTCGCCCCCTGCGGACTGTCGAAGATGCTGTTCATCAACCCAGCAGGATTCTCAAAGACGAAACCCTCAGGAAAACGGAAGAAATCGTCCGCCGAGTCCAGTTCGATATTATAGAACGGTTCCAACAACGCCCATTCGGTATTCAGTTCCGGGGCATTAGGATCACCCGGTGGGACATCAGAGGCATACAGCGAGGCTAGCTCTGCCGCTGCTGAATTCTGCTCACCGCTGGCAATCGCCTGCAACTGCTCAGAGGCCGCCGCGTCCAGCGTATCGAGATAAGCTTGTGGCAGCAGCGCTAATATCTCTGGCGAAAGTTTCTGCACGACTTCAAGATCGAGGCTGGTAAAAAACTCCGGTTCATGAATCAAGAAATACCGCACGACTGCCGGGCTGAGACTGTCGAACAGCCGTACCTCATAACCCGCGAAGCGTTCTGGCACGCTGGCATTAATCGTGTTCAACACGCTCGACGCGCTCTTGTTCCCCAGGTCCAGCACATCCTGCGCATCATCAAAGGGACGCTGGGCAAACTGCGGCTGACGAGAGAGTGCATCCCACACCGGATCGAGAGGCGGTCTGATGTCTGGCAGCGCCAGCACATTATCGGAAAAGCGATCATAAACACCTGCTGTCAGGCCGGGCAGGAAAGACGGGTCATTGTCGATAAGAAACTGCACGGCATTGGTGCTCAGTGTGCCAATCAACCCGGAAACATCCAGCGGAAGCTGCGGCACCCCGGGCGGGAGGTTTGCCGGGTCGCCCAACAGGACCAGAAAGCCCAGGAACTCCGCCGCGCTGATGGTATCGCTGCCCAACTGGGTGGCCATTTCTTCCGGTAGTCGAAGGCCGATCAGATCATCCGCTGTATTTAACTCAGCACCAAACTGCCCACCCAGCAGCCCAAACAAAAACGGCAGCGGCGGGCCTTCGGGGATTTCGCTTGTTTCTACGTTTACGGTTTCAAGGGGGGGGGCAGTTTCTGGCTCGGCCTCTGTGGTTTCTGCCACAGGTACAGCGGTCTGCGTGCCAAAGTCCCCATACACGCTGTAAATCACCAGCGGTACATCATCAAAACTGAAGGGGAAAATCTGCGGCGGCTGGATACGCCACGCAGCAGGCAAATCTACAGGTAACGGCTCGGCCTGTTCGCCAGTAATGCGTTCCGCCAGTGCAGCCGCGGCCAGTGCATCACGCGTGAAGCCATCCAGATTAGCGATAAAGTCTTCAGGCAGTAATTCAAAAACTTCAGGAGGCATGGCGGCAAGTTGTTCGGCCTCAAAGTATTCCACCATTGTCGGGTCGATCTCCAGCATCTGCTGTACGATCTCAGGAGTCAGGTCATCAGTTTTGCCCAGACCACCAATGATATGCCCGGTAGTAAGGAAAGTGTTCAACACCCCGGCTGTGGTGCGCGTCAAGGTGCGCATTTCCAGTAAATCACTGGCATCGCGGAAGTGATCGACCTGCCAGCCTTCTGGCAGGGGCGGGGCCGTCTGGGGCACAGTGAACTCCACCTCGCGCAGGGCTTCGACAACACTTTCATCCAGCCCACCCGACAGCCCAGCCTTTGGCGCAATGACTGACCACGATTCATCGGACAGGCCTAACAGCAGGCTGCGCGTCTCGGTTTCCCCGGACACAGCCGCCAGCGCGGCGTTCTCTTCACCCGGGATCGGCTGACCACCACCGACACTCACTCGCGCCACCTGACTAAGTGATTCCAGCCGGGGGACAATCTCCTGCTCTACCAGCCGCCGCAGTTCACTTTTGTCACCTTCGCTGGTTTCGCTCTGGGCGGCCAGGTACGCCACCGTGGTGCGCACGGTATCATCGGGCAATGCCGCCCACACTTCGGGTGCAAGCTGGAACAGGAAGTTCGTATCACGCCGTGCGATATAAATCAGCACATCCGCAGGCAATTGCCCCAGAAGGTCCATCGAGAAAGCTTCTGCCGTCTGTCCCTCTACTGGCTCGATACGGCGCACAGGTAGCCACATGCGGTCAATCGCGGCCTGTACGTCCCGATCCAGTCTCGCTTTATTGATTCCAAACTCGTTGCTGGCCTGTATTATCACACCAAATGTGCCGGTGGTTGTGGACTCGATATTGACCAGTTCAGGGATTTTATCGAGTTCGCTTTCCAGCGGCAGCGTCACAATCTTCATCACCTGATCAGCGCTCAGGCCAGAGGTCTGCCCTAATATAATGGTGAAGGGAAGTTCAATAGGGGGAATCAGCTCTTGTTTGAGCTGTGTTGTCCCCACTACTCCCAGCAAGATTACCGCCACCACAAGCAGCAGCGTAATCGCCCGAAAGCGCAGAGATAGCCTGGTAAGAAGATTGAAAAATGCTTTCATAGAGGTACTGCCTTTTTATAGAAAGCCAAGGATATGAAAACGTGAACCCGCAGGTTCACGAACCAAATTCCGCATAATGCATAATCAGTCAGATTATACGATAAAGAAATGGCTTATTCTCCCTGTATTTTATTTCACAAACAGGATGGGAGTCTAGAGGAAGTTAATTAAGATTATGTTAGACCTTAACCAAAAATTGAGGTGAAGCTGAGCCTCACCTCAAAATCAATTATGTCTGTCAAGTGATAATTTCTTCGGCCACATCCGTATTGCTGGCCGCAGAAACCAGATCCAACCGCTCCCCCACTATCTCAAACGCGTGCAGTGCCCGATCAAGGTGTTCTGTGCGGTGGGTCGCCATGTAACTGGTACGCAGCAGGCTGTTATTGGGTGGCACCCCAGGCGGAAGTACCGGGTTAGTGTATGCGCCTTCTTCGATCAACGCGTGCCAGGCCAGTACTGTTCGCACATCATCGCGGATCAATACCGGGATGATCGGCGTATTACTCTTTCCCGTATCATACCCCAGGCGCTTAAGCCCCTGGCGCATATAGTCGGCATTCAACCACAGTGTCTCCACATGCTCCGGTTCGCTTTCAATAATGTCGAGTGCGGTCAACACTGCCGCCACATTAGGCGCGGGCAGCGCTGCCGAAAAAATCAGTGAGCGTGCATGATGCTTGATGTAATTCACCACCGCTGCATCCCCGGCAATGAAACCACCGATCGAAGCAAAACTCTTGCTGAATGTACCCATGATGAGGTCAACTTCGTCGGTGAGACCAAAGTGCGCAGCGGTGCCACGCCCATCACCGGTCACACCAATACCGTGCGCATCATCGACCATGATACGTGCGCCGTACTTCTTACAAATCTCGACCAGTTCCGGCAGCGGCGCGAGGTCGCCGCCCATGCTGTAGACACCGTC
>JBGSXK010000213.1:0-4734 GCA_041751455.1 Anaerolineae bacterium | reverse complement strand
TCCCCGCGCGTTGGCTGCCGGGTCATTGTTATGCGTCGGGCTGGATAGCAATATACTGCACCTGCCCGAAGAATATGTCCATTACGAGTTTCCGCTTTTTACCTTCAACCGCTGGATTATTGAACAAACCCATGAGTATGTCAGTGCTTATAAGCCTAACATGGCCTTTTATGAGGCGCGGGGGGATCGGGGCCTCACTTCGCTGCGCATGACTTTAGATTACCTGCACGAAAATCACCCGGACATCGTTACCATCTGCGATGCCAAACGCGGTGACATGGGATCCACCAGCGCTGCTTATGCCCGTGCCGTGTTTGACTGGTTCGACTTCGATATGGTAACACTTAATCCCTATCTGGGACGTGAGGGCCTGCAACCGTTCCTTGAGCGGACTGAAAAAGGCTGTATCATCCTCTGCCGCACCTCTAACGCCACGGCAGGTGAACTTCAGGATTTACAGGTGGGGGATAAGCCCCTGTGGCAGATCGTAGCGGAGAAAGTTGCTTATGAGTGGAATACAAACCAGAATTGTCTGCTGGTCGTCGGCGCAACTTATCCGCCAGCAATCGAGAAGGTACGCGGCTTAACAGGCGATATGACCCTGCTCATTCCCGGCGTAGGTGCCCAGGGCGGCGAGATCGGCCCGGTGGTGCAGGCGGGCCTCAACAGTGCCAACCTTGGCCTGATTATCAGTGCCTCACGCAGTGTCATTTTTTCGGAAAACCCTGCTCAGGCCGCATGTCAGATCCGCGACCAGATCAACGCACATCGCTCTTAAAGCATACTGACTGCCGGTTGGCTTCAAAACAGGCTCAACTGCTCCAGGTTATCCTCATCGGATTTTGGTGTCCTGCGCATGGAATGTGGCTTAAAAAAGCCATGCTCATGCAGCCATATCTCGTCTGGCCCGTCCCATCCATACAGATCAAAATCCACCAGACCTTTTGCGTTAAAGGTGACTCCTTCTGCTTCCAGTTTGGTACGCTGCTGGGCAGCCGCATAGCCGCCTTCAGACAGGCTGATGCCGCCTTTAGCATTAATCACCCGCTGCCAGGGAATATGAGGTTTGTCGGGATCAGTGGGTGCATTCAACGCGGAACTCATCGCCCGGTTCATGGCATAACCCACCCAGCGCGGCGCGATGCGTTCATAACTGGGCAGGTCGATCCCCTCTGGCGCAGGGATCATTGCACCAATCTGTCCGTAGGTAAATACTCTCCCATGCGGAATCTGCCATACGATAAGCCACACCTGCTTATCATAGTTTTCCTGATCAGGCGGCATCAGCATAGCTCAACCCGGCCTGGAAAGCCGCCGCCCGGCGGCTTCATCCAGCAGCCACACCAGATGTCCACTGGTCGGGTTAATAAGCTGCGCGGGCAGCGCACGGACCTGCCGCGGTCCTTCCAGCACTTCCTGCAGCACTGCCGCTTTGCCCGCGCCAGCCACCAGAAACATAATGTTGCGCGCGGCATTGATGGCCGGGGCCGTCAATGTAATGCGCCAGGTATCGAGCTGGGGTACATGAGTAGCGGTGACCCGTGGCTCACTTTCATCCAGCACATCCGTATTGGGGAACAGCGAAGCCGTGTGACCATCATCCCCCATCCCCAGCAGCACCAGATCGAAACTCATACTGCCATCGCCGCGCCCCTTAAAAAACTGGCGCAGTGTGTGTTCATACGCCTCAGCAGCCTGGTCAGGTTCTTTTTCAGCATGAATACGATGGATATTTCCGCTCGGCACGGGTACCTGATCGAGCAGGGCCAACCGCACCATCCGGTAATTGCTCTCCGTATGGTCAGGCGGCACACAACGCTCATCTCCCCAGAAGAAATACACCTGTGACCAGTCGATATATCGGCTGAACATCTCCTCCGCCAACAGGCTGTACAGCCCTTTCGGAGTCGAGCCGCCCGCCAGCGCCACGCTAAAGCGCCCGTGCGCTGCCGTCCCCGCTTCGTACAGGCTGACAAAACGCTCTGCTGCTGCCCGCATCAAAAGGCCGCTGTCCGAATAAATCCGTATCTCACTCATGGCTCATACTGCCTTATTCATGCACACAACCCAACCGCCACACGCGGCCATCATTTGCCAACAGTTCATCGGCCTCTTTTGGCCCCTGGCCACCACGCGCATAAGTCGCCAGCATCGGTGCTTCATCCGACTCCCATGTCGCAATCACCGGGTCCATCAACTGCCATGAGACCTCAATTGTATCGCTGCGGGTAAACAGGCCGGGATCACCCAGGAGTGCATCCAGCAGCAAGCGCTCATACGCCTCCGGGATAGCACATTCACCGAAGGTATCGGCATAATGAAATTCCAGGTTCACCGACTGTGTTCTGCGGGCAGAGTCTGGCACTTTCGCCTCAAAGCTAAGGTGAATGCCCTCATCTGGCTGCACACAGATGGAAAGGATATTCGGTGTGAAGTTGCCATTATTGCTATCTCTGAAGAGCGTATGCGGCGGCTGGTGGAAAACTACCGTAATCTCACTCAGCTTGCGTTCCAGCGCTTTGCCAGAACGCAGATAAAAGGGCACACCCTGCCAGCGCCAGTTATCAATATTCAGCTTGAGCGCCGCGTAAGTGGGTGTCTGCGAATCTGACGCAACCCCTTCCAACTCTTTATAGCCCTCATACTGCGCGCACACCGTATCAAACGGGTCAATCGGACGTACCGCCTGGAGAACTTTGGTCTTTTCATTGCGCACCGCGTCGGCATCAAATGATGCAGGCGGTTCCATAGCAATCAGCGTCAGCAGTTGCAGCAGGTGATTCTGGAACATATCGCGCAGCGCACCAGACGAATCATAATAACCGCCACGATGACCCACATCTACCTGTTCCAGCACCGAAATATGCACACTGTCCACATAATTGCGATTCCAGATAGGTTCAAAGATGGCATTGGCGAAGCGCAGAAACATGATGTTCTGGGCGGTCTCTTTGCCCAGGTAGTGATCGATGCGATAAACCTGCTTTTCCTCGAACACACTGTGAATTTCGTCATTCAGCGCATGGGCGGATTTCAGGTCAGTGCCGAAAGGCTTTTCAACGATAATCCGCCGCCAGCCACCGGGATCGCGCGCCATGTTCAACTCGCCCAGGTTCTTGACAATCGGTACATACAGATTAGGCGCAACCGAAAGATAATACAGGCGATTGGATGCCCCGGATTCCTTTTCTTCCAAAAATTCCTTCAATGTCTTCAGGTCGTTCACATCCTGAGCGCTGCCTGCTACATACCACAGGTGTTCGGCAAACTGTGTCCACGCCGTTTCGTCAAAAGAGTTGCCTGAAAACTCCTCCACCCCCTCGCGCATCTTAGCACGCCATTCCTCATGACTGAACTTTGAGCGCGAATTACCCAGGATATGAAATTCCCCTGTCAAACGTTCCTTGAGATAGAGGTTATACAGCGCCGGAACGAGCTTTCGCTTGGTCAGATCGCCCGACGCACCAAAAATCAAGATACTGGTTACCTCAACCATCGCAATCCTTTACCTGGCGGATTTCACCGCATGACCACCAAAGCCGCGCCGCATGGCCGCCAGCAGTCTGGCCGCATAACTATCATCCTGACGGCTGACAAACC
The DNA here is from genome assembly GCA_041751455.1 of Anaerolineae bacterium. Taxonomy (GTDB): domain Bacteria; phylum Chloroflexota; class Anaerolineae; order Aggregatilineales; family Phototrophicaceae; genus JAIOHN01. Next base: position 1,134 of record JBGSXK010000213.1, on the reverse strand, counting down.
GCATTTGCAGTGCCAGCGTAATCACCGGCGCGGGTACATCTAGGTTGATCGCCTCGAACACTGTCCAGCGTCCCTCGCCGCTGTCTGTCACATACGGCGCAATCTCACTTAATTCCACATCTTCTTCCAGCGCATCCGCTGTCAGATCCAGCAGCCAGGAGCGCACCACGCTGCCATGCTGCCACACCCGCGAAATCTGGTGCATATCGAGGTTGAAGTCCTTACGCGCCTTCATAATCTCAAAGCCTTCGGCATAGGCCTGCATCATGCCATATTCAATACCGTTATGCACCATCTTGACAAAGTGCCCGCTGCCACTTGGCCCCATATGCCCCCACCCCAGGTCTGGCGCGGGTGCAAGCGTTTCCAGCGCAGGGCGCAGGATCTCTACGGCTTCGTTCTGTCCGCCTACCATCATGCTGTAGCCTTCGGTGATGCCCCAGATGCCGCCGCTGGTGCCCACATCAACAAAGTGCATCCCGCGCGCTCTCACCATCTCCGCGCGGCGTATGGTGTCATTAAAGTTACTGTTGCCCCCATCCACAATCACATCACCCGGCTGGAGCAAATCCATACACTGGTGGATATGATCTTCCGTAATATCCCCTGCCGGGAGCATGAGCCAGACCACACGCGGCGCTTCCAGCTTACTTACAAGATCGGCCAGTGAAGTGGCCGGGATTCCACCATCTTTTGCCACCTCGTCAATCGGGCCCTGGCTGCGATTAGAGATGATGACCTCGTGCCCACCTTTCACCATCCGGCGCACCATGTTCGCACCCATTTTGCCCAGGCCCACTAAACCTAATTTCATAATGTATATCTCCTGTGTATTTAGCCACAAATCCGGGCCAGAAAACTAAATTCCATCATCTGCGGTATTCACCGCTTCGATAACCATAACAGATGGCAGATGTACCTGCGCCGCAATGACGGCTGAATCATAATCCCCTGATGTCAACGATGGCTCAACCACCCTTTGGATAGTAAATCCTTTTTCCAACAACCCATTGAGATAGGTAGACAACTTTCGATGATATGCCCCAACTTGACCACGAATACCCTGCTTATTATCAGACTCCCAATAACCTTCTACAGCATAATGCGAAATTGTACGAGCCGTGAAATGCCCCC
>JBGSXK010000212.1:0-1605 GCA_041751455.1 Anaerolineae bacterium | reverse complement strand
GTGCCATTACGGTGATTGCTTTTGTGGTAGCCATTGTCCTCTCATTGGGCCTGTTTATTGATACCACCACACTGGTCTGGATGATCGGTCTGTTTAGTGCCGCATTTGGCCTCGGTTCGCACCGGGTGATTGGGGACTTTTTTACGGGTATCAGCTTTATCTTCGAGGATACTTTCGACGTAGGAGAAAAGGTCGAAATCTCCGGTGTGGAGGGCAATATCGAGAAAATCAACCTGCGCACCACTACCCTGCGCGCTCCCGGTGGGGAACTGTACGTTATCCCCAACGGTGAAATTCGTGTCATCCGCAATTTCAGCCGGGGACGTTATTCTGCGCTGGATGTCACCCTCAAGATTGAGGCCGATGCCCTTAATAAAGCCATCCCGCTGCTGGAGAGCCTGGGGCCAGAGGCCGTTGCTCTGCTGCCCAATCTGCTCGAACCCTGGCAGGTGATCAGTATTTCGCCCAGCCTGGGCCACCATGCCGAGCTGACTCTGATCGCCAAAGCGCGTTTCGGCAAAGCGGCAGAGATGCGCCCTCGCCTGCTGGCGCTGGTGCATAAACGACTGGCCGAAGCCGGGATCGAGCTAGTCAATTAACCTGACCAATTCACCGCTGCAGCAGATTGGTCTAAGGTTTTTCCCTGCGGAATAGGGTATTTTCTGGGAGTCATCAATTGACAACCCATTTGACGAATCCACAAGGAGGAACCGCATGGAATACCGCAACTTTGGCCGGACAGGCGTACCTGTCAGCATCCTGTGTCTGGGATGTATGAATTTCGGCGGCAAGACCCCCAACGACGAGTCAATGGACATCATTGACCACGCAATTGACCAGGGCATCAATTTCCTCGATACTGCTAATGTCTACTCACGCGGGAAGAGTGAGGAAGTTGTCGGCGCGGCGCTCAAGCGTAACGGCAAGCGCGACCACATCTTTTTAGCCACAAAAGTTCATGGTCGTATGGATGATGATGACATCATGGCGGAAGGCAATAACCGTCGCCACATCATCCAGGAGTGCGAGGCCTCCCTCCGCCGCCTTCAGACGGATTATATCGACCTCTACCAGATTCACCGCCCGCGTTCAGATACCCCCATCGACGAAACGCTGCGCGCGCTGGACGATCTGGTGCGCTCCGGCAAGGTGCGCTACCTGGGCACGAGCAGTTTCCCGGCCTGGGGCGTGCTGGAATCGCTGTGGGTTTCCAAAGAGCTTGGCCTTAACCGCTTCGTCTGCGAACAGCCGCCCTATCATCTGCTGGATCGTGGTATCGAGCGTGAACTTATCCCGCTGGCGCAGACTTACGGTGTCGCCATCATCCCCTGGTCGCCGCTGGCGCGGGGCTTCCTGACCGGTAAATACAAACGCGGGGAGGACATCCCTGGCGATTCACGCTTTGCCAGTGATGCTGCCAATGCTGGCGCGTTTGCCGAACGCACCAAAAAGCACTTCAGCGATATGGCTTATGGTGTGCTGGATGAGGTAGAAGCACTGGCACAGGAAAAAGGCTGCACCGCCAGCCAGGTCGCGCTGGCCTGGTGTGCATACCAGCCCGGTATTACCAGCCCCATTATTGGCCCGCGCACGATGGAGCAGTTG
>JBGSXK010000211.1:0-3126 GCA_041751455.1 Anaerolineae bacterium | reverse complement strand
TACCCTCAACCATTTAATTTTTCAAGTAAAGGTGGAGCCAGAAGGATAAGGCTCACAAGGACGGAAAGCGAGGCGCTGAGAAAGGTCCCGGCACTGCCAACATCTTTAGCGATCTTTGCCAATGGGTGCAGTTGGGGCATCGCCAAGTCTACTGTGGCTTCCAGCGCGGTGTTGAGGCATTCCACCACCCAGGTCATGCCTGCCGGTATAAGTAAAGCCACGAAGTGCAGACGATCTAATTGCAGCCAGAGGGCCAGCGCCACAATAATCAGGCTGTAGACCGAGAGAATCGGGACGCTCTGTTCGTGACGTAAGACATACCAGAGCCCGCTCAGAGAATGCTTGAAGCTGGAAACACGATCAGGATTTGCGACAGGCCGAAACCGATCACGGTTGGTAGCTGGGGAATTGGGCGGCTGCTCTGGCAGGATCGTCATGCGCCTTTATCCGATAAGCTTAGCCACCAGCGGTGGCCCCAGAATCAGGAGGCCAATTAAAATGGATGCGACCACCCCCAGCAGGACGGCTGATGAGGCCACATCCTTCCCAACTTTCGCCATTGGGTGAATATCCGGCGCGGCGATATTGATCGCCGCCTCGACCGCTGCGTTGATAAACTCGGCCATCCAGACCATTGTCATAGCCAGAATGATGAGTGCCAGGTCGGCAGAGTTAATTTGCAGCCACAGGGACAGCACTATCACCAGAAGACTGGCGACGGCCTGAATGCGGGTGTTCTTCTGGCGACGCAGCATGTAGAGCCACCCGGCCAGCGCATATCTCAGGCTGGCGCTGCGGCTGGTACTGGTGATAGGGCTGTAGTCGTCCGGGTTAATTTTGGCAGTACTGGTCAGATCATCAATCAGTTTCTGTGTCATGGCCGGGGTAGCTTTCCAGGGTAGGGACGAGATCGGTAGCGATATGAAGCATACGGAGTACCTCATCCTGTGCCGCCCACATCACCGCGCGGTTTTGCGGTGTATTGTGGTCATAACCCAGGAGGTGCAGTGTGCCATGGACAACCAGCAGCGCCAGGCTGTCATCCAGCGGGTGCCCCTCACGGGCTGCCTGGTCTGCGGCATAGGGAAAAGCAATCAACACATCCCCCAGGTAAACAGGTTCACCTGGCAGGGTTACCGGAGGTGCGTCTGCCGGGAAGGAAAGGACATCAGTAGGCGTGTTGATCCCCCGGTACTGCTGGTTGAGCGTCATAATCGTGTCATCATCGGTGATGACGATGCTTAATGCGCCTTCCTCACGCCAGCGGCTGAGGGCAGCTTGGGCAGCTTCTTCCAATCGGGAGGCCGAAACAGGATATTGCAAATCGTTCTGGAGGTCTATGTGAAACATCAGCGATTTGCCTCTTCGTCTTCGGTGGCAGGTTTTTCAGGATGATTCGTGCTGTTTCCCTTGCCGTTTGAAGCATTCCCTGCTGAGCGATATTCCCCTGTGCGTGGCAGCGCGGGGACCTCTGGTAGCGGTTTATCATCATCCTCATCATCACTATCTGTCTGCCGCTCTTCTGGTTTGGGCGTGCCCACCATTTCTGTTTCCACAGCGGCGCGGGTCGTCAGCGTTTTGCGAGGATCGGTAGGACGCTCTTCATCCCGCAGTGTGTTAATTTCCTGTGTGGTGCGGCTGCCTTCGGGCAAAGATACCCTGACCGCAGGCAGCGCAGGCGGTGTCTGGGAATGCTTGCTGGCTGCCACCTGATAATTAATACGTGGGTGGAAAACAGCTTGCAGCATCTCGACAAAAACATGGCGAATCGTTTTGATGTCACCCAGAGTCAGCCCAGAGTCGTCTAACTGGCCAGTGCGCATTTTGTCATCGATAATTTGCTGGATAATCTCCGAAATCTGCTGTTTACTGGTGGGGCCGGTGGAGCGCACCGCCGCTTCGCAGCTATCGGCCAGCATCATGATCGCGGTTTCTCGGCTCTGGGGGCGCGGGCCAGGATTGGTGAAGTCGGCTATATCTACGGCTGACTCATCACCGCCAGCCAGGTTGATAGCCTGCCGGTAAAATACATAGACCTGTGTAGTGCCGTGATGCTCACAGATAAAATCGCGGAAGCGATGTGGCAGGCGATACTGCCGTGCCATCTCCTCCCCAATCGTGATATGGCTGATGATAATGTTGGCACTGCGGTAGGGATCATCCAGCACATCGTGCGGGTTGCCGCCGCCAAACTGCTGATTTTCTGTGAAAAAGGCCGGGTTCGCCATTTTGCCAATGTCGTGATAAAGGGCGGCCACACGAACCAGCTCAGCATTGGCTCCAATCGCCAGTGCCGCCTGTTCGCTGAGGTTGCCTACCTGGAGCGAGTGCTGATAGGTGCCCGGCGCTTCACGCAGCAGGCGTTGCAGCAGCGGCTGTGTGGGCTGGCTGAGGTCGGACAGCTTGAGGCTGGTGGGCAGGTTGAAAAGCTGTGTCACGACATACATCCCTGCAATACTGACAGCCGCGGCCAGGATGCCGTTAAACAGCCCCAGGATCACCAGCACGATGAGATCAGCAGTTGCGCCATAACTACCACCGCCCAGGTAAAAAACGGTGACTATAATCGTGTTGGTGAGGCCCACGATGACCCCGGCCATAAAAAAGCTGTTCAGGCGTTCTATACGTTGGAGGGTCAGCGTGCCTGCCATGCCCCCGGCAGCCACCAGTGTAGCGATCTCCAGCGAGTTGTTGGTGGTGAGGCCTGCCAGCAGCGCTAGGCTAAGGCTGGCGATGAGCGCGACATGCGACCCTCGAATAGACACGAAAAGCATCGCCAGCGCCGCTGTGGGGAAGATGTAGACCTGCTCGGTGGCAATTGCCAGGCGCAGCCCCGCCAGTACGATCAGGAAAATGACGGCCAGCAGGATTAAAAAGCGCGAATTCTCGAACAGATTACGCTCGAAACGCGCGATGAAAAATCCGGTAATAATGGTCGCTAAAACGCTTGCCAGGAAGGCACGGGCCAAGATGGGGCCGCTGTTGTCGATATTGCGCAGCAGATTAAGCTGGCTCAGGGCTTCATAATCGGCCTCGTCAAGACGTTCATTCTCCCGCACGATAATTTCATTGCGGGCGAAAGTGAAGACGACTGGCTCTACCGTATCCATCGCCTGTTCGATCATG
>JBGSXK010000210.1:0-4614 GCA_041751455.1 Anaerolineae bacterium | reverse complement strand
TGGCATGGCTGCGGCGCTGGATGCCACACAGCAAAACCGCCTGCGTGAACAGGGTATGAACTTTATTACCCCCCGCAAAGGGGTAGAGGTTCTGGACAAGCTGATGCGCTACAACCGTGCGCAGGTCATTGTAATGCCCATGAACTGGTCAAAGATGACTTCCAATTTTGCCACAGCCAGTATTCCTCCATTTTACTCAATGGTTGCTCAGTATGCGCCGGACGAGCAGGGTACGACCTCCGCTGCGGAACCCTCCCTGCTGTACCAGCTACAGGCTGCCGCCCCGCACAAGCGTTATGAACTGCTGGTGAACGCGGTAAGGGAGCAGGTGGTAAAAGTGCTGGGGCTGAATGCTTCACAAACGCCGGGTGTGCGCCAGAACTGGATCGAGATTGGTATGGACTCGCTTATGGCAGTCGAATTGAGCAATCGTATGAAAGGAATGCTGGGTAAAACACTGCCCACAACACTGGCTTTTGAATACCCGACAATCCAGGCATTGGCCGAGTATCTGTCCGAGAATGTACTGAACCAGCTCGATGATAACGGGCATGAGCCGCTGGCCAATCACCAACATTCACCTTCAGAACAATCTGCTCAGGAGATTGAGCAGACGGAAGCCGTCCAGCTTTTAGAAAATCTGGATGGACTTTCTGACGAAGAGGTTGATGCGCTGCTGCGCCGCCTCTAGTTCATGCTAACGCAGTCAGTCTAACAGAAGGAGGCAGTATCTTGATGGATAAACAGCACAATCAAGGTGCAGAACTTTCGCCAGAGGAAAAGCGGGCGCTCCTGGCACAGCGCCTCCGTGAAAAGGCCGAACAGGCCCGGAACGAGTTTCCTCTGGCGTATGGCCAGCGAGGGCTGTGGTTTATTCATCAGCTCGCACCAGAAAGCTCAGCCTATCATATTGCCTACACCACCCGGCTGCGCTCCGCATTGAAGCTGCCGCTTCTAAAACGTGCTTTTCAGCGTGTGGTAGAACGTCACCCTGTTTTACGCACCACTTTTCACCAGCGCGGTGATGAACTGATACAGGTCGTTCACGATGACCAGGAAATCGCCTTTGAGCAGATTGATGCTTCGGCCTGGGATGAAGACGAACTTTATGCCCAGGTCGTGCGGGCGCACCAGCAGCCATTTGATCTGTCAAGTGGGCCGATCATCCGTTTTTACCTGTTCACAAAAGCACCTAACGATCATGTACTCCTGTTCACTGTGCATCACATCGCTTTTGATGGATATTCCACTGTCCTCATACTTCAGGATATTATCCTGACTTATGAGGCAGAAGTCTCTGGGCAGGGACTCCCGCTCCCACCACCGCCGCTTCCCTATAGTGAGTTTGTTCGCCGTCAGTTAGAAATGCTGGCTTCCCCGGTGGGCGAAAGCCTGAAAGCGTATTGGCTGAATCAGCTCTCTGGTGAGCTTCCCACGCTGAATTTGCCCACCGACTTGCCCAGGCCGCTCATTCAAACCTATGTGGGTTCGTCATATCCGTTCTCCTTTAGCCGAGAGCAGAGCGCAAGACTGAAAGCCTTTGCGGCAGCGGAAGGTACAACGCTCTATGTCCTGATGCTGGCCATCTTTCAAATCCTGCTACATCGCTATTCGGGTCAAAACGATCTTCTTATCGGGTCGCCTGCCTCCAGCCGCAGTCTGGACTTCATGAACACGGCTGGGTATTTTGTAGACCCAATAGTGCTGCGCTCAAAAACAGACGATCAGCCGACTTTTAAAAGTTTCCTCGCCCAGACACGCAAAACCGTTTTAGAAGCTATTGCGCATCAAGACTACCCTTTCATGCTGTTAGTCGAACATCTTTCCCCGCGCAATGACCCCAGCCGTTCGCCGTTGTTTCAGGTGATGTTCAACCTGCAAACCGCGCTGCGTGCTGAGGCGCAGCAGCATCAGCGGGAGAACCCGATCGAGCTGAAGGCCGAGCCCTATCCCATGCCCCATGAAGAAGGTCAGTTTGATCTTGTCTTTGACATCATGGAAACCGAGGGTGGGCTATCTTGCTGGTTGAAATACAATACTGATCTCTACCAGGGAGCAACCATTGCTCGTATGGTTGGGCATTATCAGGTACTCCTTAATGCTGCTCTCACAAATCCAGAAACGCCACTTGCGGATTTGCCGCTTCTGTCAGAGGACGAGCGTCGTCAACTCTTGATAGAGTGGAATAACACATCAGCTTCCTATCCTCAGGACAGATGTGTTCACCATCTGGTCGAAGAGCAGGTGGCGCGCACCCCGGATGCGATCGCGGTGATCTTCGAAGATCAACAATTAACCTACGATGCGCTTAACCGCCGTGCTAACCAGCTTGCCGCCTATCTGCGCAGATTGGGCACACGTCCGGATGACCGCATTGGCCTGTATGTGGAACGTTCTCTGGATATGGCGGTTGCTCTGCTGGGTATTCATAAAGCGGGGGCCGCCTATGTTCCTCTCGATCCCACCTATCCTAAAGATCGCATCGCTTTTATGCTGGAAGATGCCCAGGTTGCCCTGCTTATCACTCAGCAACGGCTGGAAAGCACACCTGCAGAGCATCAGGCTCAGGTCATTCGCATCGATGCGGATTGGACGGCCATTTCCCAGGAGCCGGACTCAAACGTGGAGAGTGGAGCAGCCCCCGAAAATCTGAGTTATGTCATTTATACCTCTGGCTCCACAGGTAAGCCTAAAGGTGTGATGATCGAGCATCGCAACGTAGTGAATTTTTTTACTGGCATGGACGAGCGCATCCACCATCAGCCACCGGGAGCATGGCTGGCTGTAACCAGCCTGTCATTTGATATTTCGGTGCTGGAGATGTTCTGGACGTTGGCGCGTGGCTTCAAAGTTGTGATTTATACAGACCATTCGCGGGAGTGGCTTCCTTCTGATGATGAGTCTGATACAAAGGGAGACTACTCGGTGGCCGCGCAGATCGCCCGACATCACATCACCCATCTTCAGTGTACTCCGTCGATGGCCGCTATGCTGCTGGAAGATACTCGTGATGGTGCTGCGCTCGGCCAGCTTCAAGAGATGATTGTGGGCGGCGAAGCTCTGCCTGCTTCGCTGGCTGCCGCGCTGTGCGAGATTGTGCCCGGCAATGTGATTAATATGTATGGCCCGACAGAAACTACGATCTGGTCAGTTACACACCAACTTGGTGATGAGGCCGACACCATTCCTATTGGACGGCCCATCGCCAACACCTCCATTTACCTGCTCGATGACCGCCTGCACCCTGTTCCGCTCGGCGTGGCTGGTGAATTGTATATTGGCGGGGATGGGGTGGTGCGGGGTTACCTGAACCGGCCCGAACTCACCCAGGAGCGCTTCATTCCTGATCCGTTTAGCACTCGTCCCGGTGCCCGGCTCTACTGCACGGGTGATCTGGCACGTTACCGGCCTGATGGTGTGCTTGAATTTCTGGGACGAATCGATCATCAGGTCAAGATACGCGGCTATCGTATTGAATTGGGTGAAATCGAAGCTCTGCTCGATGAACATCCCGCCGTAAGCCAGTCCGTAGTGATCGCCCGTGAAGATGTTCCCGGTGATAAATATCTCGCTGCGTACATGATTCCCAAATCCGGCACGATTCCCAATGTGACGGACATCCGTCAGTATCTTAAAGTCCGGCTGCCGGACTTTATGATCCCGTCGCATTATGTTACGCTGGATACCTTCCCGCTAACCCCTAATGCCAAGATTGATCGCAAGGCGCTTCCCGCTCCTCAGCAGGTGCGTTCGGAAAATATGCCTGCGTCCAATCCTCCTGCTACGCCTATGGAAATTATCCTTGCAGATATCTGGCAGGGTATTCTGCAGACCGATGAGATCAGCATTTACGATAATTTCTTCGATCTGGGCGGCCACTCGCTCCAGGTCATGCGGGTCATTAACCATTTGGAGTCGGCCACAGGCCTTAAGCTTGATCCTGTGCGCCTGCGCTTCGAAACCCTGGGGCAGATTGCTGCCTTCTGCGAAACGCTGGCTGCTAACCCGGAGCCTGTTGTACGGGAGGAAAGCGGCCTGCCTCAAAAACTACTATCTTCCATGAAGCGCTTGGTGACCGGCAGAACATGATCGGGCTGGAGGCTTTGAGATAAAACGGGATTGATCGGTTTCGCATGGGATTTTCTGGAGGTTAGTCATCCGCATGCATTATAAGGATTATGTGAACCATGAACCTGATTCTTCGCGTTCCAGTGGCGATGCAGCAAGTTTCACTCCGTGCCATTCTCTACATGATTCTTTCGGCATTCTGTTTTTCTACTGTTGAGTTATTTGGGGGATATTTCCTAAAAGATATATCGCTTTATCAACTGGTTTGGGGTCGTTATGCCGTCCATCTGCTGTTTATGCTGGCTGTTCTGGGGCCTCGCTATAAAACCACGCTGGTGAAAACAAAGAATCTGAAATTGCAGATTATCCGCTCCCTCACGATGTTTGCAATGCCAATTTGTTTCATCTTCGCTGTCACACAAATGCCCAGTCATAATGTCTGGTCAGTCTACTGGTTATCGCCGTTGATGATGTTAGGGCTTTCAACCTGGGTGCTGCGCGAGTCGGTGGGCAGCGTTCGTTGGGTGGCGGCGCTAATTGGTTTCG
>JBGSXK010000209.1:0-9076 GCA_041751455.1 Anaerolineae bacterium | reverse complement strand
CGGCGCGGAATTTTTGAAAAAACATGGTGCGCGCTCTGCGCCCATGCTGGCCTACAAATTCCCGGCGCACACCTGCATCAGCATCAACGACGAGGCCGCGCACGGCATCCCCGGTGAGAGGGTGATCCAGCCCGGTGATCTGGTGAATATTGATGTTTCAGCGGAACTGGATGGTTACTGGGCGGATACGGGCGCGACCACGCCCGTGCCACCCGTGACCCCAGAGAAGCAGCGCCTGTGTGATGCCACACAGGAAGCGCTGGCGGCGGCTCTCAATGCGGTGCGTGCCGGGCTGCCGATTTCGGTGATCGGGCAGGCGGTGGAGCCTGTCGCGCGGCGCGCGGGCTTTCGCATCATCCGCAACCTGGGCGGGCATGGCGTGGGGCGGCATATCCACGAAGAGCCTCATGCCGTGCCGCATTACTACGAACGGCGCGCGCGTCAGCGGCTCACCGAAGGGCTGGTGATGACCATCGAGCCGTTCCTGACCACCAGAGCCACGCAGGTCAAAACTGACCCGGATGGCTGGACGCTGCGCACGGTGGATGGCAGCCTCGCCGCGCAGTACGAACACACGATCATTATCACCAGAGAGCGCCCGATTCTGGTCACAGCGGTATAAGTCTACTATGAGATTGTTTGCGTTGGTAGAAACAAGGACACTGATGGTAGAGCTTAGTAGCTAAATGATATTGGAGGGCATGAATTTAATAGCAGTAATATTTGGCGCTTTAATTTCTCTTTCCTATACCAACTCAGGCGAGTTGTGTAAAACATCCGATATGCTAAAAATGGTCGGTGAGTTCGGAAATGGAACTTTTTACAATACTGTCCTTGCTCCAGATAGAGAGACAGTATATATTGCGGGATCATTGGGTTTAATGTCATGGACTTTGCGAGACCCGCAATCACTACCCCAGATATTTTCGGCACCGAGCGGTGTAGCGGCTGTAGAAATTTTAGACTACGAGGATAACAAATTATTACTTGGCCTCGGCGATGGATCAATTATGGTGTTCTCACCTGTCACCTTACAGTCCACTCTTCTAGCTTCAGTCAATCGAGAGATTTCCTCTTTAAGTCTAAGTTACGATGGCTCATCAGCGGCGGTTAATGGTGAAGCAGGCCAGATTGCACTGCTTGACATAAGCTCATCGAGGTTTATTGAAATTCCAAACAATGTAAAAAGCCCCGTTGTTTTCAGCCCAAGTGAATCTGTGCTGATCGCTTCTGATGGCGTCGGCTTGGTTCAATGGAATTATGAGACTGATAGGCAAATTCATATCACCGTTCCTGATTCAGAGGAACCAGTAACTCAAATAGCCTTCTCACCTGATGGGCGCTTCTTCGCCAGTGCGACCCGTGCTGGTTTAATCCATGTATGGGAAACAAATACTGGCAAGTTATTACATTCGTTTGATTCGCCCTTTTGCTGTCCGTCTGCTATAGGTTTTGCTTCGCAAGAGAGTCGGCTACTTGTTACATATGATACTTCGGGTCTGTTAAGCTGGTCTTTGGAAGCCGAGGATGTAGAATTTACATTACCGACAATTGGGGTTGTGGACTTCGCAGTGATACCCGATTCCCCTAATTTAATTATCGTGAAATTCAGTGGAGGGCTGGAATATTGGGATACATCCGCTGTCATTCTACTGGCTGAAGTTATCAACCCTGTGGGGTTTAATGACTTTGTACAGCGCCTCAATGAAATAATAATGATCGCAAGCTACAACGCTTATACAAAGACACTGACCATGCGAGAGGTAGATAATTTTGAGGCCTACACCGATTTCAGCTTAAGCGGAATACTTATAAACTTAGCCATAGCATCTGATTTAACAGAATTTTCTTATTATAATAGATTATCAGAACCAACAATCATTCAGCGCATTCGTATAACGACGAAAAATTTAATACAGGAATTGGAGTTTAGCCTCAGTGAGATCAATGATATTGCCTATGACAGCAGCGCCAGGTTTATTGCAATAGCTGGTCGAAAACTTGGTGAGGGAAGTGTTTATATCTATGACATAGAACATGAGGAGATATTTCTATTAGCTGATAATCTTGATTCCCCAACGATGTCTGTTGCATGGTTACACCACATTCCTGTGATGGTTTCAACTCAAGCAGATGGTTCTGTAATGATTTGGGATATACCCTCTTCCACGCTGGTTCATACCATAAATTTCCCTTCACGCATTGATAGTATAACGATCTCCGAAACCGATCAACACCTGATTGTTTTAGATGAAGAGAATAACTTGAATCTTTTAGATTTAGGAACAAGGGAAAAGCTGCTCAATATGGAATTACCTTTTCAAGCCAGTTCTATCAATGTTTCTGCATCTGGCAACATTATCGCTGTGGGCTCAAACGATGGACGATTAGTTGCTTACTCTCTTCAGGGAGATGAACTGTTCAACATAAAAGCTCATGCAGAACGGATACATTCAATTGTCTTTGATAGGCAGAAAATTATTACAGCAAGTATGGATAATAGTATCAAAATATGGCTGTTGAATACGCCATCAGCGGAGGAAATGTATTACTGCTATGATGAGATTAGATTGTAAGGGAATCTCTCAGGGCAGGCACAGTAGACCAGATTACAGGCAGGACGCCTCCCCGGCGAAGCCGGCAGGCGACCACACGGGTGGTGTATTACCCGGCAGGTCTTCATCCAGCAGACTCCATGTGTGGTCGAGCATATCCACTACCGCCAGCGCATAGGCGCTGCGCAGCGCAAGCCAGCGCCCATCCGCGCTGAAACGTGGATAATCGGCATAACCCAGGTCGCGGAAATACGGCACCGCGTCGGTATCGGCCAGCCCCACCAGCGGGATGCGCCAGAGCAGGTTTTCCTGCATCTCGCGGAAATCGCGCACGGCAGAAACCAGCGCGCTGCTGTCTGGCAGCCAGGTCGTATCCAGAATGAGGCTCCATTGTTCGCTTAACTTCGTGGTAATGGATTCTGGTTGGTTGGCGATCATCCAGAACTGATCATTAGCTGGGCTGGGCGAATATGTAAAGCTGATCAGAAAGCCATCAGGACTCCAGCGCGGCATTCTCACGCTGCCAGTATCAAAAAATGTCAGGCGATATTTTGTCCCGCTGTCTGCACTGACTACCCATAAATCCGCCTCGCGCAGCATGGGAAGCTGTGGGGCCGATTGGCCTTCTGCCGGGGCGGGTGTGGGCACAGCAGTAGAATAAATATCTGCCCCGGCCACGCGTTCATCATATGCAATGTAGGCCAACCAGCGGCCATCCGGCGACCAGGCCGATTCGTGTTCATCACCGCTGGCGCTGTAAAGTTGTGGGATACCACCGTTCGCATCCACCCAGGCGATATGATATTCACGTCCGGCAGGGCGATCCGTAATCAACGTGAAAGCGATTCTGCTGCCATCCGGCGACCACTGCGGCTGCCACACACTCCAGCTTTCCGGGGGTAGTTGGTCATAAAACACCAGTTCACGTCTATCCTCACCATCCAGTTGTGCGCTGTAAAGGCGAGCAGGCGCAGTGCCCGCGCTTAATGTATACAGCACCCGGCAGCCATCTGGCGAGAAGCCCCAAACCCGGTGCCAGCCCTGGCCGAAATTTAACTCGCGCCGCGCCTGAGTAGTGATATCGTACAGTACAACCCGATCCTGCTGCGCGGTATCTACCGCCACCAGTGGCCCGGCCAGCATTTCCTGTGTTACTGCAGGCTGCCCAGCATACATTATCACCAGTAGAAGAAGCCCAACGCAGGTTTTTCGCACTTTAGTCGTTGCCTTTACGCAGTGCTGTTGCAAGTCGAAGGGGGTTATTATTACAATATAGTTCACCCCTCACCCGACGATTGTAACCGCTTGCCGGTGAAACCTCAAAAGGAGTCGCCCCATGCTCGCCCCACTGACTGACCTGGAAGAAACTATCTCCGCTTTAATTGTGGAACTGCTGCTACTGGAAAAGGAGAAGCGTTACCCGCACCTGCTCTTTGGTGACCCGGAAGATGACCGCACGGTGCGCGTAACCACTCACTACAACATGGCGCTGCTGGCTTACGGCTTTTTACCAGAGTCGGAAGATTTGCAGGAACGAACAAAATGGTTTGATCGCCCTTTCCCCCAGCGGGATAACGACCATATTGACCCAGCGGAGATGAATCGGCTTATGGCGCTGCTGTATCTGCGCCCGCACAACGAGAATGTGCGCACCCGCCTGGAGTATCTTGTGAGGCAGAAAGACGAGGACGGCTTTGATGTGCAGCCCGGTTGGCTGGGATTTGATACGCTGTGGGCGCTGAAGCTGTTTAACCTGGCGCACGAGAAAAAGGTGCTGGATGCGGATATGATCCATATGGATGAACTCAAAGCGTGCCTGCACACTCTGCTGGATCAAAATCAACTGCGTCGGGATAAAGACCTGGCCCTGGCGCTGCGGCTGGAATATGAGATGGAGGGTGAAATCTGTCCGGCTCACCTGCCCTATCTGGAGCATCTGGTGCAGGCGGCAGAAGAAAACCGTGGGGTGTGGGGGCTGGAAGAACTGGGCTGGCGACTGACCGAGATGGAGGACTGGCTGGGTAAATTTGTGCAGGGTAACAGGCTGACCAGCGAGGAAGTACGGCCTTTCCAGCAGCAGTTCCGGCGAGTCGTCCTCAGCACCTGTATGGTGATGGAATATCTTACGCCCCTGGCGGGGCAATATCCGCAGTTGCGTGCGCCTATTGAGCGAGCGATGTGCCTGTGGTGGGATCAGTTCTACGGCTCTCATACGGTGACCACACTGCAAAGCCTGTTCCCAAAACCCCACGAATATGATTACATCCTGGTACTGTGCCGTACCATGCGTGCGCTGCGCCAGTATCTTGGTAAACCGCTGTGTACGCTGGAGACCGTACAGGTGCATATCCTGCGCGAACTGACCAAAGCTAAGCTCAACCTGGAAGACCCGCCGGATGTGCGGGACATTAAAGAAGCGCTGCGTCACTGGATTCGGGTGGATATTAACGGGGAGATCGAGCCACTCAAGTTAGGGTTTTCCGAGGCGAATGTTGTACGTGTGCAGCCACATATCTGGAGCCCCATGATTAACGATCCCTACGCCGCCAATTCATTGATTACACAATCGTTGATCATCAAGTATGGCCCGGTAGATCTGATCGAGGTTGAGGGAAAAAATTACGAAAAAATCCCGGTACAGATCAAGGATGCCTTTGTGCGCATCCCTAAAGCAGATTATACCGACAAGGATCGCAAGCGAGCTTTTGTTATCATGCAGGACCTGCGCAACTACAAGACGCTTTACGAGCTGCGTGAGGAAATCATGGAAGACACGGCGAACATCGCAGATTTGCTGGGCAGCTTTCTGGGGGCGATGCACGACGGTGGCAGTCGCAAGCCCCGGCAGGTTTCCAAGAGCCTGCTGCGCGAGATTTACCTGCGCAAGATGATGGAATATGTTGACCGCATCTTCGATTTTGTTTGGGACCGTAATTTGTTCCCAGATCAGGATGTGATCCGCGATACTCAGGATGGCCTGTTCCACGAGATCGGCGAGCTTATCCGCCGCCAGGGGGAGATTCAAACCTTCCCGGCAGCACACATGCATGGTGATCTGCATATGCGGAATATCATGGTACACGGCCTGGACACGTCGCCCCAGGAACCAAATCTTAACAGTGACATCACCTTTAAGTTGATTGATCTGGAATACTACCAATCCGACGGGGATGCTGCTTTTGATGCTGGGCAACTGCTGATGGATATTGAGTTAATTTCCAGGGACGAAACACGCTATGACAGCCAGAACAGGCTCATGCGTCTGCGCGAGGGTCTGGCACGGGTCTATAATGATTTCAGCATCACACGGGACGATCCTACCTTTGCTGTGCGGGTGGAACTGGCAAAGGCGCGGGCGCTGCTGCGCATCGCCAAAGGCAAAACCAAGCGCGGCAGCCGATATACTCAGGCACGCCAGATTGCCCAGGCGGAGAAGATCGCCGAAGAGGTGATCCAGCACTCTTTAGAGGCCTGGTCTTATCTCAAGGCGGTGGTGGCAGCGCTGAAATAGTCGTGCGCAGAGCTGCGGCCGATGGCTTTCACGCATTGCCAAGTTGCACCGTTCTATATACAATCAACCTTATTCAGCGGCGTTCCGGCCTGAGAGCTGTGCGCTGGTGACATGCAACACAATAGCTGCCTGTAAAGAGAGTTTCCATGAGCAGCACGTCATGGAACGCCGAAGGGGCAAACCACCCGCCGCGCTGGGCTGGTGGTGAAACTCTCAGGTATCGAGGATTTACAGGCCGAGACACTCTGAAGGATTGTGACCGACAGAGCGCACAGCAATTTTCCTGTGCGCTCTTTTGTTTTGAAACGCAGCAACAACACATCAAAAGGAGAGATTTATATGGGTAAGTGGAATACACCCGGCGACCTGAAGTATGCCAGAAGCGACGAATGGCTGCGCATTGAAGGCAACGAAGGTACAGTAGGTGTGAGTGATTATGCGCAGGATGCGCTGAATGATGTGGTTTTTGTGGAACTGCCAGAAGTAGGTGCGAAGTTTGCCAGGGGTGAGGCCTTTGGGGTGGTGGAGTCGGTTAAGGCCGCTTCCGACCTCAACATGCCTGTCAGTGGGACGATTACTGCTGTCAATAAAGCTGTGGAGGATGAGCCGGAACTGGTGAATACCGATCCTTATGAAAAAGCATGGCTCATTAAATTCACAGTAGATAACCCTGTGGAAGCAGACAACCTGATGGATGCGGCAGCCTACGAAGCATATTGTGAGAGCCGCTAGTTTTTAGTCTCCAGTCTACCAGTATCAGGTATTTTATCCATGACTGTGGACTGAAGCCTTATGTTTTCTGGAAGTATATTGGTAATCAGCGATAGAGGCACAACGTAAAACCACTATGAGTTATATCCCACATACAGAGGCCGAGCGGGAGCAGATGCTCTCGACTATTGGCGTGAACACGCTGGACGATTTATTCGAGGCAGTGCCGGGAAGTCACCGCTTCCCAAAGCTGGATTTGCCCGCGCCGATGAGCGAGATGGAAGTCACGCGTGAACTGATGGCACTCGCCGAAGCCAACGACCACGCACAGGACTTCGCGTTGTTTCGCGGGGCAGGTGCCTATCATCATTTTATCCCCTCGGCAGTCGATCATATCCTGCGACGAGGCGAGTTCTTCACAGCCTATACCCCCTATCAGCCTGAATTGAGCCAGGGGACACTGCAAGCGATCTTTGAATACCAGAGCATGATGTGCGCGCTCACCGGCATGGATGCGGCTAACGCCAGCCATTATGATGGTGCGACCAGTCTGGCCGAAGCGGTTACGGTAGCGTATGACGTGGGGCGCGGCAAACGCAGCAAAGTCATTCTTAGCCCGTTTATCCACCCGCATTATCGTCAGGTGGTACGTACTTACCACCAGGGCAAGTCAATTAAGTTTGTGGGCGATCAAGGCCATGCGGATATTTCCGACCTTGTGGATATGCTGGATGAAAACACAGCCATGCTGGCGATACAGTATCCCAATTTCCTGGGGCAGATTGAAGATTATAAACATCTGGCCGAGAAGGTGCATGATGTGGGTGCGCTGCTGGTGTTTGTCGTGAATCCGTTGGCGCTGGGCCTGCTGAAAAGCCCAGGTGAACTGGGCGCGGATATGGCGGTGGGCGAAGGTCAACCCCTTGGGATCCCACTGGGCTTCGGCGGCCCATACCTGGGCTTTTTTGCGGTGCGGGGTGAGTATGTACGCAAGATCGCCGGGCGTATTATCGGTGAGACCACCGACCAGAACGGCAAACGGGCTTACGTGATGACCCTGCGCCCGCGTGAGCAGGACATCCGGCGCGAGAAGGCCAGCAGCAATATCTGCACCAATCAGGGTCTGATGTCATTGGCAGCGGGGGTGTATCTGTCGCTGATGGGCAAATACGGGATGCGCAAAGTGGCCGAACTGTGCTACCACAAGGCTCATTACGCCGCGCAGCAGATCAAGGCGCTGAACGGTTATGATGTGGACATGCGCAGGCCGTTCTTCAACGAGTTTGTGGTGGAGTGCCCGCGCCCGGTGAACGAGATCAACACGAAACTGCTGGAACAGGGCATTATCGGCGGTTATGATTTGCGTCCCGATTACCCGCATTTGCAGGATCATATGCTGCTGTGCGTCACCGAGATGAACGCGAAAGAGGAAATTGACGCTTTGGTGGAAGTGCTGAGTGAGGTGGCGAAGTCATGACCCAATCCACAATTTATGAAATAAGCCAGCCGGGGCGGCACGCGGTGCTGCTGCCGGAGTGTGATGTGCCGGAGACAGAGCTGCCCGCCGACCTGCTGCGTGAAGATGTCGAGTTGCCAGAAGTAAGTGAGTTGCAGGTGATCCGGCATTACACCAATCTGAGCCAGAAGAATTATGCGATTGATACTGGCTTCTATCCGCTTGGCTCGTGTACGATGAAATATAATCCGCGCCTGAACGAAGATATGGCGCGGCTGGCGGGTTTTGCGCATCTGCATCCGCTGACAGGTGAAGAGGGCACTCAGGGCGCACTAGCCTTGATGTTCAATCTGCAAACGTGGCTTGGGGAAATCAGCGGCTTTGAGGCGGTCAGCCTGACACCTGCCGCAGGCGCGCAGGGCGAGCTGGCGGGTATCCTGATGATCCGCAAATATCATGTGGATCGGGACGATACCAAACGCACCAAGATTCTTGTCCCCAACAGCGCGCATGGGACGAACCCGGCGACGGTAACAATGGCAGGTTATACAGTGGTTGAACTGCCCTCGGATGAAAACGGTGATGTGGATCTGGATGCGTTGAAAGCTGCATGTGATGAAACCGTTGCCGGAATGATGATTACCGTTCCCAGTACATTGGGCTTGTTTGAGCGGCATATCCTCGAAGTGATCGAGGCGGTGCATGATTGCGGCGGGCTGATGTATATGGATGGCGCAAATATGAACGCGCTGATGGGTGTGGTGAAACCGGGTGAACTCGGCTTTGACGTGATGCATTATAACCTGCACAAAACCTTTTCCACCCCGCACGGCGGCGGCGGCC
>JBGSXK010000208.1:0-11697 GCA_041751455.1 Anaerolineae bacterium | reverse complement strand
AGTGTGCTGCCCGGTGGGGAGATATACCGCGCGGAAGGCGTAATTTGCACGGTAAATTTCTGCTTCCTCTCCGTTGATAGATGCCTGCCAGCCGGGATAATCGGCATCGGCCAGATAGAGCAAACCTGCCTCATCCAGTTCGGCATCCACGATCACACGCCCGGTCTGGTAGGTCACGATCTCGGCGCTGCTGCGGTCACTGCGAACGAGTGGCGCGGGCAGGTCTTTTTCGATAATTACCGCACTGGCTGCGTCGAAATCCAGGTCTGCCAGCCGTTCCAGGATTTGCGCATCATCCGTGAGGACTTCTGCCTGGTGAACGATATAGGTGCGTGGGAGGTGGGCCAGGTTTTCGTGAATAAGGACACGCTCCGCCGCGAAGGCTTCCTCAAACTGAGTGGTCTGGAGTGTGGGGCTGGCGCTGCTGTCGACCACATAACGCACATTCATCACATCAAAGGCCGGATGGTAAGCGGGGAAGATGATACGGTTGTTGCCGTAACCGAGCGTACCATCCAGGGCTAATCCCAGTTCCAGGTAACGCCGGGACGGGTAATCCGAACCTGTGACCTGTGCCAGTCCGTAGGCGGTGCCTGTGTTAGGTGGGAAATCATCGCGCAGGTCAAGGACACGCGCGAATGGGTCATCCTGCATCTGAACCGCCAGAAAGCGTGAAGAGGCGGTGGGTGGGTAAACCTGCTCTGGTGGCAGCGCCGGGTTAAAGTTCATCCCAAAGATAAACAGGTCGGCGGTCACCAGCGCCACTATGAAAACCATCGTGCCGCGCGCAGAGAGCCTGCCACGACGGTAGAACCACAGCAGCAGCCCAAATATCCCCAGGGCGATCAGCGGGAAATACATTTCCAGGTTAAGCGGCCTGAAGCCTTCCAGCATGATGGGATATTGTGCTTGCAGGCGGTTAAACCGTGCGAGCTGATCGGTGAACAGGTTGAGCGCTGCATAGACCAGCACCAGGGTTACAATGCCGCCTGTAGCTGCAATAAATGTCCAGTGTGCGAGGCGGCGCATTGTCAGGCTGTCTCCTGCCAACCGGAACAGGCGATCCGCGCCAATGCCCGCCAGAACGACTAAAAAGAAAGTGTAGGCCAGCCGGTAGCGCTCTGGTGAGACGATGTTGAGCAGGGGAAGCTGGATGATAAGATCAAGGCCGGGGATGCCCAACCCCAATGCTAAAGCGATAAGCGCCGCTGCCCCCAGGAACATCACCAGCCCTCGCGCAGGTTGATCGGGATATGCAGTATGATCACGCAGGCGCAGCAGAGCGATTCCCGCCAGTACCAACGGTACGCTGCCGATATACACCATTTGCTCGATGTAGCTGCCGTATGCAAAGCTGATAAGCGCGCCCCAATTCGGACTGCCAAAAGCATTGGGCACGAAAGAGGTCACGGAGGCGACAAAGGTTTCTGGCAGGAAGGTAGTATCGATCAAACGGGCGGCACGGCTTTGCGCGCGGAATTCGGCCTCGTAGGTTTGTCCTAGCCAGAAGGTAAACGGGAGGAGCTGCACCGCCACCAGCAGGAAGCCTAATAGCACGCCGCCCGCCAACAGGCCAATAGTGGTCAGGATTTCGCGCTGGTCACGGTGCAGGCGGTAATCCGTGTAGAGGCGATACAGGGAGTAAAATCCCCAGGCCATGAGCATAATAAGTGAGGTCTGATAATGCCCTGCCAGGATTTGTGTGGCGATAACCAGCGCGATCAGAGGCACATAGAGCAGACGGCGGCGGCTGATAAGCCGCTCGGTCAGAAAGAACAACAAGGGAAACCAGGCATACGCCCCGCCTACCGGATAACTCAACCAGACGACCATTGAGCCGCCTAGCATGAAGGCAATCGCTGCGACCAGCGCGCCGAACACACCCACCCTCAGCGCGCGCACAAACAGGAACATGCCTAACCCGGCCACAAACATGCGCAGCACGGCGGAGAGCGCCAGCGCGGCAGGCAGTGGCAGGGCATAGCCAATCACATTGGGTGGATAGAGGACAGCGGATTCAGCATTGGCAAAGTGTGGTGTGCCGGAATAGACGTAGGGATTCCACAATGGAAACAGCCCTTCCTGGAGTGCCTGACGGGTGACAAGATGCCAGGGATAGAACTTGAGTGCGGCATCGGAAAGCAGGCCGTTGGCCGGGTGCTGAAAATCGGCTGGCATGGCATCATAATAGAACGGCAGTCCCAGGATTAGATCAGCAGGGGAGAAGATGCCCCCGCCAAAGAGCAGCCGCCAGAAGTAGAGTGCCAGCAGTGCCAGCAGCAGTACAGAGGCCAGCAGGGTTTCCGAAGTGCGCCCGGCACGGCTGGTTGCCGGGATAAAACCGCTGACAGAAGAGGTCGAGTTGTTCATTTTGGATTTCCCTTATGCGCCTGCCTGTGCCTCGACCAGTGGCAGTCGCAGGGGGTCGCCGCTGGCTTCCAGGCGGTTATTGCCACGCCATAAACTCACTTCCAATGCAGCTGTGCCTTCCGGGAACGTGAGGGTATTGAGGTTCAGCAGGCGATCCCCGGCGCACCAGTTGATGCCCGGCCAGAACATGCTGGTCTGGCTTTCCAGCACTGTGCCACTGTCGTCCAGGTATTCGATCATTGTGCTGTAACTGCCTGTATCCTGCCCCGGCAGGTGCCATTCCAGGAGCAGGCTCGCCTCGCCCAGGTGATAACCTGTAAGCTCCACCGCGTTGACGAACACCAGCGGCTCGACCTCAGTAATTTCCTGTGCTGTCCAGTTGGGCATTTGCGGATGGTCATAGATTGTATAGACACCTTCTTCCGGGCGCAGCTCAACGATGGTGGGAATGCCGTGCTGGTAGAGTGGGTCAATGAACGAATCTGTCGGGACGCGCGGTGTATAAACCGCTGCGAAAGGGCCAGCGGGCAGCACAGCGAAACTACTGCCTGCAATGAGGTCACGCACACAGGCAGCGGATTGGCGCAGCAGCGAGCGCCATACCGGGGAGCCATGCGCAGAAATATCCACCCAGTCGCCACTGCCAACCACGACCACATCCTCATAGCCTTCGAGGGCATCCCGCACATTGAGCAGATAATGTACGGACGGGCCAAAACCGAACTGCGTGGGCAGATATACGCTGTCGATAAACTCGGTGGCGCGCACAACATAAACTGCCTGGGTCAGAAAGATAGTGGCCAGCAGTCCGGATAGCGCAAAACGCCCGATTATCCTGACGTTTTCCTGCTGCCGCGCGGCTATGCCCAACAGCCAGTCCACACCGATGCCGATCAGCAGGCAGAGCGCGGCGATTGAAGCGACGAAATAATGCGGGAAGATGCCAATGATGGGGATGGTCAGAACAATGACCGGGACAAATGCCCAGAGCAGCACCAGCACCGCCAGCCCACGCGGGAAGCGCCGCCATAGATGGATGACACCCAGGAAGATAAAGCCGCCCAGCAGAACCCAATGCAGGGTAGGCACCCCGACAGCAGTAATCAGGTCGTCGGCACGCTCACGGGCGATATACTGTTCCTGCCCCAGCCCGGTAGCCAGCCATGCCATCTGGCCATAAGGTTTGATGATTTCGCGCAGCGAGAATTCGCGTGTCTGCGCGGTGACAGTGGTGACGGACTCCTGACCGCTGTTGAGCGATTGTACGATGCCCAGGAGATAGGGTAGTGCTGTCAGCAGCGCCAGCGCGATGCTAATGACAAAAGCGGCTTTGTTCAGGCGTTTACGTCCCATCCACAACAGCCACAGATAGACGGGAAAGAGAAATACCGCCGCAAGATGGATTTGCATAGCAATGAACAGAATGGGCAGGCAGAGTGCCTGTGCCCATCGTCTACCCTCCACAAAGCCGTAAAGACCGAGCAGCAGGGCAATCAGAAAAAATGGTGTGTAATAATCCTGTGCCCAGATGCTGCGGCTGTAACCGACGGCCCAGGGATGCACAGCATAGGCCAGCGCAGCGACATGGGCGATGGTAGGGTTAAAGTAACGCTGTGCGATGAACCATAACAGCCCTACACCGAGGACATTAAAGGCAGCAATGAACATGGT
This sequence comes from Anaerolineae bacterium, assembly GCA_041751455.1. Classification (GTDB taxonomy): domain Bacteria; phylum Chloroflexota; class Anaerolineae; order Aggregatilineales; family Phototrophicaceae; genus JAIOHN01. Next base: position 7,656 of record JBGSXK010000208.1, on the reverse strand, counting down.
CGCGAAAACAGGGTTATCGGTGAACAGGTAAGGTACTGCAACGACATAGGCTGTGACAGGTGAATTGGGCATCCGCGCCGAAGAAGGAATACCCAGCAACGGGATTGAACGGCCTTCGGCGAGGTCCTGTGCCAGCGAAACAAGGTCGGCCTGATCCTGACGATAGTCGATGACCTGTGGGTTGTGGAAGCGCAGCAGCGCAGCGACGATGAGAATAATGGCCAGCGCGATCAGGTTTGTGCGCGTGATGGCTTTGGGAGTAAGCGCCACACGGCTTTCGCCGTAGGCGTGGGCTGTGTTATATACTGCGTCAGTCATCACCAACAGACTCCTTGGGTGGTCAGGCTGCTTGCCACAAACAGCATTATCCTAGAGAGGCGGCCTTGCGATTGGCTAAATGGGGTGGGCAGCATTCCTGAAAATAAAAGAGACCGCCTTCTGCGGCGGCCTCGATCACACATCCAGTTGCCAGTTTAGCGGCGGCTCAAGAAGCGATGGGTGACGGCAAAACCTCCGCAAACCATCGCACCAGCAACCAGCGCCAGCATTAAGGTCTGGGTCGCATACATATCACTGTTAGTCTGCGCATTTATCGCGCGTTCAATAGGCAGAGCCGTGGGGAACGGGGTAGCTGTCACCTCAAACTTTATTACTGCGGCCTGGGGTGTGGCAGTGGGTACAGGAATAAAAGCCTGAGTAGGGAGCTGGGGCAGAGTCGGGCCGCGATGGCTGTAAAGTACGGAGAGTTTACCACGCTGATCGTCCGTCTCACTTTGTGAGCCGTAGAAGTCAATGCGGTTGAACCAGGTGACATGGAGATCATTCTGCGGGCCGACATCGGCACGCGGCCACTCCGGCCAGATAAGATTGCTGCCTTCATAGATGACCTGCGGCGAACGCCATCGCCCCTGACGATATTCGATGTGAAACAATGAGCTAAGACTGGCCGGATAGGGGGTATAACTGCCTACGACAAACAAATGCAGATTCCCCAGTAAATCGGTCACAAGCTCGTAATCATCCAGCGGAGTCTGGTTCATGTCACGAGCGTAGATGCTGGGAATAGACTCCGGGGTTGTCCAGGTTTCCCCCACATCGTTGGAAATCTGATAATAGATATGCGGGTCTTCGTTAGTGTTGTAGCGCCAGACGGCCATCAGACTGCCATCTCCCATCTCTGTGAGTGCAATCTGGATGGGACGGATGTTATCCCGATTCGTTTTTGTGCCCGCCAGTTTAATCGGCTCTGACCAGGAGAGACCACCATCGTCCGAATAAACGATGCGTACGTCCAATGCCTGCCCACGACCCTGATACCAGTCTGTTCCTTCATCCCAGAAAATATATAAGCGCCCGCTGTCCCCCTGTATAACACTCGGACGGTCGTTGCCGGTATCTGGCTCGGTGGAGATCGCTATGGGAAGACTCCATGAAGAGCCGCCGTCAGTTGATTGTCGGTAGAACAGATCGGAACAGTAGGGACAGGGACGGCTTTCCAGGCTGGTCGGCAGGTCAGTTCCAAGTCCCTGAATACGCCCACTCCAAACAACATGCAGCACATCATCCTTATCCGCGATCATGTCCAGGTAATAACCTGTGTCGGCCACGATGGAGACAAATTCCCAGTTGGTTGCGTCGGATGCCTCGTTCACCGGGGCTTTTGCCAGGTACAAATTGCTCTGATGGCGATAGAGTACATTCAACATGCCATCGCTGGTGACTGCCATCGCATTTCTTACTGTCCAGCAGCAGGGGACAGTCATCAGCACGTCGTTTTTATCCGCCCACGTTCCATCGAAAGCATAAGAAGCGTAAGAGAAGGAGTCGATCATGTTGATAGGATCATACCAGCCGATATGGATACGCCCTTGACGGTCTACTACCGTGCTGTTCCACCAGCCATCTCCCAGCGTCTGGGCCGGACTCCAGGTGGCGAGGGAAGCCTGTCCCAACACCGAAACTCCGCCCACCACCAGGAGGGCGAATAACAGAATGAATCCAGAAAAACGCAGCTTATGTCTCACTTTTAATCACCTGCCTGTAAACACTAAACCTGTTGAGTGGAGTCGGCCACGGCCTGGGCCTCTGCCTGCTGGCGATTATCGGCATAGATGCCGATCGCTAATCCAGCCAAAAGCCATGGCCAGATGGTGTAGCTGATGCCCGCCAGGGTTTGCGTGTAGGGGAAAGGTGTGACCCAATCGCCCAGCGCCATCACCAGCATAGTAACACACCAGCCGGAAATCAACGCTGCACTCAACCCACTCTGAAAAGTATCTGGTGGCGAAGTCAGGAAGGCCTTCAGGCATGACCAACCCACGAGCAGCCACATCAGGATATATAAAGCGAATCCCACCACCCCGGTCTGGGAAAGTATATCGAGGTAATTGTTGTGCGAGAGATGCGCTGCGCCGTCCAGATAATAATGATATCCGGCTGGCCCGGTGCCGAATAAAAAGTGTCTTTCGAAGATAGCAAAGCTATGCTGACCTGCATCGAGGCGCGTCACACCCGATTCCTGGTTTTCGGCCTCCACCACGTCATTTAGGTCGTCCAGTTTAATCACCACCACGACCATCGCCAGGGCAACGGCCAAAAAGAACAGGCGGCGTGAATAGAGAAAGAACATGGCGACTAAACCCACGACGACCGGAATCCAGCCACTCAGCCAGTTGATGCCAATAATAACCTGAACAAAGAGCCAGCCTCCACCCGCAAAACCAGCCAGTAGACGGGCAGATGGGGAAAGCTGTTTGTTAAAAAGTGCCTGCCCGATGCCGATTACCGCTACCCAGGCCGGGAACTGCCCACGGATATTCACGATAGGGTCGAGCGGAATGGCAGTCATGAAGAGCCGGATGGGGAGCATAATGGCCCCAAACAAGATAAACCACCAGACAAAGCGCATCTTGCTTTGCAGGCTGCGCATCTGGCTGGCGTAGAACAGGGATGCCATCGGCGAAACTATCAATACCAGAGCGGTCATTGCGCGCGGGTTAATTTTGTCCGCAAACACGTAACGCAGCTCATGCTCTACATAGTAACCGCTCCAGAACAGTGAAATGACAGCGACAATCATGAACAAAAAGGCCGGGAGATTGACCACAGAAGGCCGAATACTGGCGAATGAGCGTTCCACCACCAGCATCCTGAACCACCACAGGCCCAGCAGCAGCAGCAGCATAATGAGCGGCAGCGTAATGGGCGTACCTGTGCCTGTACCCACACTGAAATTCAGGATAGTCGTGGTGACCAGCAGGCCGAAAGCAGCCAGCTCCATATTACGGTAGATAGCGACCACCACACCCGCACCCATGAAGGCTGCGATGATGACCGCGCCGAGGAGCGGTTTTTTATAAAGCATGACTGTGGAGAGCACCACCGCAATGAGGCAGGCAGCCACCAGCATGGCACGAATCGTCCTGATGTAGTAACGATCCAGCAGATAGAACTTGGTGCGCCCAATGACGCTTTGCAGGCTCTGCGAAAGAGGTAACAGCATGATAGAGGCCCTGCTTAATGCTCAGCTTCGCTGGAGTCGTTTTTACTGGCAAAGCCCAGCACCGCATTACGTTGTTCCCGCAGTTGGTCATGGACAGGCAGGCGGGCGGTGACACCCCCGTTAGCCGCCGTTTCCGAGGGCGTGGGAGCTTTGGTCTGTGGCTTGAGATTGGCTGGCTCAATGGGCAGGTTGTTGAGGATACGCTCAATTTCGTTTTCGTTTACCCACGTCCGGAAACCCTGTTTCTCCATTTTTATATAGCCCGATTTCTGCCATTCACGGATGGTCTGCTTACGCACCCCCAGGCGTGAAGCGCTGGCTTCCACCGAGTAAAGGCGTTCTCCATTTTTGTTGAGGATGATATTGGAACGTGCCCGCAGGCCGCCTTTTTTGGGGTTGAGCAGTTCTTTGTTAAGTTGTTCGTTGGTCAGGCCGGGGGCATGACGATAGTAAGTGCTGCTGTATTTGCTGGTGACTTGCAGTCGGACCCGATTGACCAGCATCCCCATAATATTCACATTGCGGCCTTCGCCCAGGCTGTGAATGGTGCGCTTGATGGCGCGCTGGGTGGTACGGCGTGCGTTGACCACTATGACCGCACCATCACTGTTTTCGCCCAGGAAAACTGAGTCCTGGCCGGCGATGGTGGGCGCAGAGTCGAAAACCACGATATCGTACCTGCGCTTGAGTGCCTCGATCACTTCTTTGAGGCGGGGATTGCTGAGCAGGGCAGCCGGGTCATGGCTGGCACGTCCCGCCGGGATGAGCGCCAGATTCTCGAAACCAGTCTGTAAGATCGACTCATTTAAGACATGCTCAACCGGGTCTCTGGAAGCCAGGACATCGGAGATGCCAAACACATTGGGCAGGCGAAACAATTCGTGCAGGTCACCTTTACGAATGTCACCGTCGATGACGACTGTGCGCTCGCCAGAGCGGGCAAATGTCAGCGCCATATTGGAGGTAGTCAGGGTTTTACCGTCGCCGGAGTCATGGCTGACAAACGTGAGGACACGCGGCGGAATACCATCCTTGGCCGTCAGTACGATCTTTGACCTTATCTGCCTCAGGGCCTCGGCCTCAATGGATTCCGGCGCGGTTTCGGCATAAAAAGGAAGCTTGTTGCTGGCGACGATGCCCAATGGCCCCAGCACCCGCACCCCCTGTACAATATCCGCTCCACCCTCTGCCCACTGGAAACGATCATCGAAGAAGGTAATAAGGACAATGGTCGCAATGGCCAGCAGACCACCTGCACCCCCGGCAATCACCAGATCTATCATGCTGCTGGTGGCAATCGGGAAGTAATTGGGCATGGCAAGCTCGAACAACTGCACCTGCCGCTGGACTTCGGTGGTGGAACTCAGATACTGTGCATAAAGCGATTGCAGCGTTTGCAGTGTATCGCCGATGGAGCCGCGCTCCTGCGCATTCTGGCTCAGGTCGAAGGCAGAACTGAGGTTGGGTACTTCGGCCAGCAGATCATCAAAACGCGCCTGTAACTGGTCAATCTGTTGTTGCAGGTTGCGCAACTGGCGATTAATGAATTCCGGGTCGCCGACGTTTGCGCCGCCGCCTGTCGCACTCTGGTTCACCAGTTCCTGTGCGGTACGGTTGGCGATAAGGGCTGCACGTTCTGGATCGGTATCGTTAATGACAATTTCGAGCAGGGAAGCCTCGGCATTAGGGTAGACCTGCATCATACTGTTCACGACATCGGGGATAGTATTCAGGTTCAGGTCATCAATGACAGGCTGGAGAACGGTACTGCGGCGCACGAACACGGAGTATGCAACGAGCAGGTCGCGGTTGGCCCGGAAAGCATTCTGCTCTGTGGTACGTGCGTCCTGGCCTACCAGGACAGTGGCTTTCGCATAGTAAATATCAGGCTGGTCAGTACGCACAAAGTAGCCCACACCGACACTTACGGCGACCGCAATTACGATCAACCACCACCATTTGAGCAGCGCTCTCAGCAGCGTGGAGATGATAGATGCATTCACTTTTTAGATCCCTCGCTATCTTGTCACCCGGCAAACGTAAGTTTAGGTTGGGTAACTAACATCCACCTAAAGCCATTATAATCGAAATACTCTTCGTCATATGTACAAGGTCATGCACAATGCGCCAAGCTAAAGCTCACTACAATCCCATATAAAGCCACAACGTGGGCAGCGCACCTTGCAGGCCAGGCGGTAAGTGGGCATATCGCAGGCTGGGCAGACTGTGGAAAGGGTGTAATTTAGCAGTGAGGACTGTGGCACAGCAGGATGCTCGGTTTCTGTTTCCTCATCATCAGGTGGGGATGGATCCTGGCGCATTAATTTGCCCCTCAGCACGATCAAACAAAAACGGGTATCACAGGATACCCGCAGGAGAGGCGACGACCGGATTCGAACCGGTGAATGAAGCTTTTGCAGAGCTTTGCCTTACCACTTGGCCACGTCGCCATGAAGATTATTATAGCGAGTGTGGAACGCCGTGGCAAGCCTAAACCGCGCCCAATCCCTGGTAGTATAAAGACCCATAAAACTGAACTTGCGCCTGTGCTGAAATCGGGCGACAATAGCGGGCATGGACGAGAATAAAGAGCAGAACATACCTCCCGAAGAGGAAGTTGAAGAAGACTGGCGTTTTGCACCGCCCCTTGCGGCGGTCGATGAAGCGACTATAACGCCGGACCCGGAAGACAGCGATCACGTCGCGGAGGCCGCTGCTGAGGCTGAGGAGACAGCCCCGGTTGAGCGCGAACTGCCGCCGATTACGGATGCGCTGGATATCGAGGCGGCGTTGGCCGCTGTCTCTTCGCTGGATGATATGCTGGCGGCGGAGGAAGCACGTGAACAGGCACGCCTGGCGCGGGAACAGGCCGAAGCTCAAACCCAGCAGGAACGCCGGGCGCGTTTGCGCAGCCCCGAATTATTCTTTCCCATGCCCGCCTTTTCAACTCTACAGCGCGGGCGCATCGACTCGGTGATTCCAGCACTGGCCTTAATTGGATTGGGCGCGTGGCTGATGCTGACGCTGACCACCAGCGGTCAACTGCCTGCGTCGCATCTGCTGCTGCTCGGCTTCAGCACGGCGGCGGGGCTGACGCTGCTCAGTCATTGGCTGGCTTCCGGTCGGTGGGCGGGCGGTACGCTGTTTTTTGGTTTGTTCATCCTTCTTACTGGCGGTACGCTGGCGCTGCTGCTGGCGAGCGGGCTGCTGGCGGTGGGATGGCCGCTGCTGCTGAGCGCACCGGGCGTGACGCTATTGCTGGCAGGGCTGCTGCAAAAGCCCAATGTGGGACGCTTGTTTTTTCCTGGATTAGTGCTAGTGGTGGCAGGCATTGCGGGTTATGCTATCACTGCCGATCTTTTACCCACAGAAGTGACTGCGCCATTGGCAGCCTTGTGGCCTGTCGTGCTGGTATTGGTGCTGCTGGTGCTGGTGCTGCCTGCGCTCTTCCGGCGGCGCACCCGAGATTAAGTGCCTGTGCGGATCGCTATTGATGCCAGCCGGACGACGGTGGCGCGCATCACGGGGACAGAACAGTATGCGCTGCAACTTCTCCGCACCCTGATTCAGGCAAATACCCGGCATCACCTCACTCTTTATTTTCGTGACGCGCCCTCTGCTGACCTTTTCCCGGCTTCGCCCCTGGTGGATTATCGGGTGATCCCCCTGCGCCGTACCTGGACACACACCCGTTTTGCGGCTGAGCTGTGGCGGGACAGGCCAGAGGTAACGTTTGTCCCGGCGCATACGCTGCCGCTGGTGTTTCCAGGACGGGCAGTAGTCACAGTACATGACCTGGGCTTCAAATACTTCCCCCAGGCACACCCAACCAAAGACCGCCTTTATCTCGAATGGTCAACTCGTTACAGCACTGCTCGCGCGTCAGTCGTCCTGGCAGACAGTCAGGCCACTGCTGATGATCTGACGAAATTTTATGGCGCTGCACCAGGCAAAATTCGCGTGGTGTATCCCGGTGTGGATGCACCGCCTGTGGGCGATGTAGCGGCGGTGCGGCACAAATACAACCTGCCGGAGCGTTATTTTCTGTTCATCGGCACACTTCAGCCGCGTAAGAACATCGCCCGGCTGGTAGAAGCTTATGTACACTGGCAGGCCGAACATCCGGCTGATTCTGCCGCGCTGGTGCTGGCCGG
>JBGSXK010000207.1:0-2059 GCA_041751455.1 Anaerolineae bacterium | reverse complement strand
GCCTTAACCCCTGGGCAGAGCCATTGGGGTGATAAGGTGAGGCGCTGACAATGTCTGCCCTGTCCACCTGCATCTTGGCTACAAGCTGAGGAATCATGCTGAAGGCATAACTGCCATCGAAGTCGGTCGTGATGATAATATCGCCGCTTACATGCTGAAAGCCTGTGCGCAGCGCTGCGCCAATACCCCGATTATGGGGGTGAGAAATTACCTGTACCTGTGGGTCGTCGGCGAAGGCGGCGCGCAGCAGATCCGCCGTACCATCACGGCTGCCATCGTCCACCAGAATAAGTTCAATATCGTGAGATTGACGTAGATAAACCAGAGCGGAATGAATATTAAGTGTGGTTTCGGTTACGCCAGCAGATTCATTATAGACTGGAATCACCAGTGATAGCTTCATCTTTGGCTCCCTCCTCCTGTGTCCTTAATTAGGACTCTAGTCCTGCTGCCTTGCAAAATCCTAACGTTCTCCAACACAAGGATTAAAGGTTGTTAAAAAGTTAGCCATAGGTGTGTTAAGCTGTTAATAGTTCGTTTCCTGACAGCCGCGCCGGGTACAGGCAGAAACATCAGTGTGCGGCTGTGCCCCTGCCTGTGTGCCCGATAAACTTAAGGTGTGGCTGCCACGACAGGAGGCTCAGTGCGCTCCCGGATCAACGGCGGAATCATGATTTCATTCTGACGCTGTGCTTGTGACATATTAAAGGTCGCTCACCATGTCTGTGGCCTGGGTGAGCCAGCGTTCCAGGTTATCCGCAGCCCCCAGGGCATCACGAAAGCGTTCTCGTTCTTCGTCGGACAAGGAAATTTGCTTCAGAGTGTCGCGGAGTGTCTGGCTAAGCGCCATGTCACCCATCGCCACTGCCAGCTCAGCCCGTGCCGCCAGTGCAAGCGCACGTTCAAGCGGGTCTGCCGACTGGTACTGTATGAGCTTTTTGTCGAGGAATTTGGCGGCTGCCTTGTCGTCGGCATAGGTGTCGCGCAGGAAGGCGACATTCTCCAGTGCCTGCATAAGCGGGGAAAGGCTGTCGTCGTAGGCATCATAATCTATATCCGGCTCATCCCGGTTAACAAAAAGCAGCTCGTTGCCGGTGGGATCAAACAGTTGAAAGCGGGTTTGGCCCTCTCTCAGACGGGTGATACGCGGGAAGTGGGCCGTGGGAATTCGTCCATATTTCGCCCGCAGGCCGTCGGCAAACGCGCGGTGATAAACCTCCACCTCTGGCACATGCACCAGGCATATTGCGTCGCCTTTGCCTTTAGTAAAATTCAGATTGAGCGCACCTCGTGTCATCGCGCCGTAGAAGTATGGCCGTTCCTGCCAGTAAGCCACTGTGAAGCCTAATGCCTGATAGAACTCTCGTGTTTCATCAGGTGATTTGCACGGGAAAATGGGCGTGATTTGTTCCATGTCTTTCTCCATTCTGGTGGGTCAGGGGCGGAAGTTGTAAAGTGACTCAACCTCATTTTAAGGGGGTGGTGTCATGTTAGAGGGTTCTGGCAGGGGAACAGGACAGTTCAGCGGGGGTAAGTCATTTCAATCATCCGTCCAAGCTGATCGATAATCGCCTGTGCCCGCTGTTCTATTTCCAGCAGACTGGACAGCCAGCGGTCAGCAATGATGTTAATGTATTCGTTGGCACTTTCTGTATGGGGCAGTTCCAGCGCAGCCCGCAGGTTGCCGGTCTCTCCACTGTCGAACTGCCGCAGCATCCGAAGGATCGCCATCAGGCTGTAGCCAGACTGCACCAACATCCGAATCACACGCAGTCGCCCAAATTCGATAGTGCCGTACAGACGATAGGCATTCGTGGGGTCACGTGGGACATCGATCAGGCCGCTGCGTTCCCAGTTGCGCAGCATATCGACTGTCACCCTCAGGTATTGGGCGGTCTGGCTGATGTGCATTTTCTGATGTGTCGAATCCATCAGATGCCCCGCTGCCCAACGCTCAAGAAACTCGACCGCCGCTTCGGCATAGGTGCGTTCCACACGCACGTGGGCGAGATACTGGTAGGCCAGTTCCATTGCCATGCCAAAGTCCTCGCAGGCGGCG
>JBGSXK010000206.1:0-15867 GCA_041751455.1 Anaerolineae bacterium | reverse complement strand
ATGATTTCAGCAACACATTAGATAGAGTTGTGGCATATCTATTTCCTGAATAGTATGGGTAACTGGAATTTGCTTTTTTTCTATTAAGTATATGTAGTGATTTATGTCGTCAAAACATTTGAGACATAAAATTCACGAAATTTTGGAGATAGAAGAGACCTAACTTTGCTGAAGAATAGGATTTTCTCTTAGCAAGAACCTCTGTCCCAGAGGCTTTGAAGGCATACATTCAAAGCCAGCCTGTACTGTGAACACTATATCCTCATGACCGGACATATGCACCAGCCCATGCTGCGGATGTTCGGGGAACAGTTTCTGCTGAATCCTGGTAGTATCGGGCTGCCCTATGGAGGCAAGCGGCTCATGCCGACTCGTGCTGAGTATGCACTCATTTCGGTGACTGATAGTGATTTCGCTATAGGCTTCCATCAGGTGTACTATGAGCCTGTGATCTTCAAACAGCGTGTATTAGGCAGCGGTATGCCACATGCAGAATGGTATTTATCCAAGTGGAATGTCTGAGCTTAGAAACCGCGATTAAGCAACGACCTTATCCCCTGCTGTTTGCGACGATCAGCGGAGCGCATGTGTACGGCTTCCCGTCACCGGATTCAGACTATGATTTGCGCTATGAGGGCTTAAAGGTTATCGACTTGACAACGACAGGTCGAGCTACGATTGTCCGTTTACGCATAAACCGTGATGCTGTGGTGAATTCACGGCGGCGCTGGGTTAAAGCAGGTTGGCATCCACCAACAGACGAAGCCTGACCATCCAATATCCACTTATAAAAGTGAGGGAGTTCAATTTTGGTGAACAATCAAAGTACATTTGACCCTGAACGACGGATTGCCATGCTGATTGATGCAGATAATGCCCAATACAGCCTACTTAAAGAAATGATTGAAGAAACAAGTCGGTATGGTACTATAACGCTTCGGCGAGCTTATGGCGACTTTACAACCCAAAACCTAGCAAACTGGCGTGAGCCGATGTTGAATCATGCTATTCGCCCAGTTCAGCAATGGAGATTCACAATCGGTAAAAATGCTACTGACGGCGCCATGATCATTGATGCAATGGACATTCTGGCAACAGAGAAAGTACAAGGTTTCTGTATTGTTTCCAGCGATAGTGATTTCACCAGTCTGTGTACACGAGTTCGAGAATCGGGTTTGTTTGTAATGGGGATCGGGCGTAAGCAGACACCAAACTCATTCATTCAAGCATGTGAGGTATTTGTCGCTGTAGAAAACCTTGTAGACAATTTAAAAGATATTCAACCTGGTAACGTCATACCGCAAATAGAAATTGAGAACCCAAACACACAACCAGAAGACACGCAAACCGAAGAAGAGAAACTGTTCGACCTATTTCAGAGGGCATTCGAGCTTTCTTCAGACGATTCAGGGTGGGCGCATCTGGGTACTTTCGGTAGCGCCTTGAAACGTCTTGACCCAAGTTTTGACAGTCGCACCTATGGTTATAAGAGTCTGTCACTTTTAATCAAATCAGCAACTGATTTGATTGAAATTCAAGGGGAGAAAGAAGGGGGGCCATCTTCAATCTATGTTCGTATAAAACCTATGTGACACGCACTGACCATCCCCTTCCCGCGAAGATGGTCAGTTATGGCAAGTGTGGTCAGTTTTCCGCCGAGTCAACTTGAATTTGCAGCGCTAACAGCGGCCACATCATAGTGGCGCATCATGTCGCTACATCTGTACGGTCAATCAGATACATCCTGATGAGATTGGTGGCGCGATTGACCTCAGCCAGCAGCCAGTTCTGTGCCTTGTTGAGTAGATCAACGGCATCGTCCGATGTGGCTCTGTCCCGCGCCAAGCAGATATTCGCATCCTTCACGCTGGTTTGTTTCGCTGGAAACAGGGCTAATTGTAGGGGCCGTAGGCCGTGCTGGTGCCGACCAGGATATAAGTCAGGCCGCTGGTGCGGTCTGCCAGCAGCGCGCCACCTTCAAAACGCTGTAAGGAGAGATTGGCCACCTGTACAGGCAGCCGGGCATAGCCCAGTCCCTCGCGCAGGGCATCCACCGCCCGCCACATCGTACTAAACTGCTGGCCGGGTGGCAACAAACCGGGCGCAGGGGCAACTTCCACATTATTGTCTGTCTCCGGGACGGCAGGCAGCGCCCAGTAACGATCCCCACGCACACCACCTTCGGTGGTGATCGCCCACAGACCACCCTCGTTCTGGTAATACATCACCCCCCGCTCGAACACCTGCACCGCCCCACTAAATTCCAGCAGCGGCTCCACCGCGCAGCCGATTGACGTGACGGCGCTGGCGTTGGTGCGCCAACCTGTACCGAACACCTCAGCGACCTCAAAGCGGCAACGTGTCTGGACGGCAGTCTGCTGCGGCTGGAAGATGGCGCGGGTAGGATCGACCAGGGGCACCTCGCCCTCGGGGTCAATCGCGCCTTCCAGAAAGATACCGATGTAAGCGGTAGGTGACGGCTCCGGGGTCATGGTGGGATCGCTGGCTGTGGGGACAATGGCGACCCGTGTCGCCTGCTGCTGGATTTCGTCCGGTGTGGGTGAGATATAGACCGTCGCCAGCAGCTTGGCCTGCACGGGAGGCAGGACGGCCAGCGTGGGCACGATTTCCTGCTGGCACGCGGCAAGAAAACACAACACACTACCCATCACCAGAAGCTTAAGCCGCCTGAAGGTGGCTGGTTTGGAAATTGATGGCGAACCACAACCCACCTGAAAGAGCCTGTTCGACTTAGGGACAGGTTTCAGCCTGCGGTGTGCAAAGGTTCTCATGTGCATCAAAAAGTCACCTTTAAACAGAAATTTGCAGGGCAAAGCAGCAGTTCACCCCTGTAATCACATCATCATGTCTATGAACATGAAACTTCATTATGCCCTCACCTCACAACTCCACGCAATTGACAGCAAGACCAGCCTCGTAGACATTCTCGAATTCGCCGGATGGCTGCTGGTAGTAAAGCCCATAACGCAGGGTGTGCGCCTGTGGCAGATGCGGCAGTGTGTAAAGATCGCGCACGACTTCCCCCACATGCCAGCGAGTGAGCGGATACCAGCCGTAAACCGGGGCAGATTGATCGGCCTGGGCGATCATCCCGCCGCCGGAGTCGAGCAGATGCACAAACACGCTCAAATCCTGCTCCGGCTGGCTCAACGCGACCCAATCGACCGCCAGCGTGATTGTCTGCGCATCACATGCCAGCAACGCGCCTGCCGCCAGCGCACCCGTACAATCCGCCATTGTGGGGCGTGCGTCTGCCCGGCGCAGTTCATCGCAAAAGACAGGAGGGTCTATCCACTGATAGGGTTCGGCGCTGATGTTCACCAGCCCTGGCGCGGCGGCGCTTAAGAACAGCGGCCCTTCGCTGTAGTGTGCTTCCCACCATGTCAGGGGATGCTCGTAGAAGGTGTAAGCAGGTGTGACCAGCCGCCGGGACACGATCCACGGCGCGAAGTCGGCCTTATGATCGATCAGGGTCACAGCAGGCAGGTCGCCCTGCACATCGCGCGCGAAACCCACCGCAAAATGACGCGCGCCCCAGGCGATCATCAGGGCGGAGCCGGGCGGAGCCTGACGCGCCTGCACGATACTTTCCAGCCCGGTCGGGTCACGAGTCAGGCGCATGATGAAGGGGTGATTCTGTGCAAACAGCACTCCAGCCAGCAGCGCCAACAGCACACTGATACTTACCACGGTGGCCGCGCCATAACGCCAGCCCTGCGCCCACTGCTCCCCCCGCCGCACCGCTCTGATGAGCAGCCAGTCTCCCAGATAGAGCCAGCCAAAAGCCAGACTGAGCGTAACGGGCAGAATCAGCGCCACCAGCACATCGCTGTAAAAAAAGACGTGAAACAGGTAAGCTGCCAGCGCGTTGAGCAGGAGCGTGAGCGCAGCGCGGCGATGACGCGGCGTACCGATGGCCAGCAGCAGACCCACCACGCCAAACGCCAGCCCCGGCAGCGTCAGATCATTGACCAGCACCGCGCTGACTTCAAAAAAGTTGCCGAGCAGTGAGGCAGGCAGGCCAATGTAGCGCGAAGCCTCCGTACCCATAAACTGATCCCACAGGCCGGCCAGTGTCCCCGGTTCGCCATAGACCCACAGCGCCCCGGCGTTCGCGCGCAGCGGCAGGTAGAGATATTGCAGGAGGCCGAGCAACCCCAGAAACAGGCTGAGAGCGATCACACGTGGCAGGCGGCGTGGGCGGTATGTCAGTTGCGGCCAGACGGCATAAAGCAGCGCCGGGATCATCGTCAGCGTCGCGCGGTGATGCGCCAGGCCGATGCCACCGATCCACGCGAGCCAGTAGATGCGCCCGCGTATCTCGCCACGCCACAGGGCAAGCATAAGCAGCAGGATCGTCAGCACCAGGCCGAAGGTATAAATCTCCGCGATGCTGTTATGAATCCAGACCATTCGCGTCAGGCCGTAAACGCCCATGACCGCCGCTGAGAGCAGCGCTCGTCTGGTCAGGTGCAGCATCAGCATGTAGAGCATCGCCAGCGCGACCAGCCCCCACAGCAGCGACACCAGCGCTGGCGCAATCACCGGGGGGACTCCCAGCGTGGTGAGCATATCCACCAGCAGGCTGCCTGTCATGACATAGAGTGGGTAGCCTGTCGCGTGCAGTGTTCCCCATACATTCAGCACTACCTGGGTCTCGCCCACATCGGCCATCAGGTAATGATCCGCACCGTTGGGAATGGTTTGCAGTGTGGAGAGATAGACGAGCGCCAGCAAAATCAGCATCACCAGCGGGGCAAGGTAGCGCATCTGCAGGGGCAGTCCACGGGCCGCCAATGGGGTTGAATTCAGGGCATTCATTGGATTGTAATTGCCGCCAGCGGCACCGCATCCCCCAACACCGCCTGGGCACTATCCCGGACGGGCAGACGCTCCCCGTTGCCGCACTGACCGGGTGGAAGCGTATCGCAGGTGTACATGCCTACATAAATCTGATACTCACCCGGCGGTATGTCGGCAGGAAGGGAAATTACATAAGGGTCATAAATATAGCCGCTGCCGTTCCAGGTGTTGGTGGGTCGCCCTGCCGGGTTGATCTTATCGGCCTGTGCCAGCGGTGGGCCTCCGGTGGAGATATGCACAAAGCTGCGATAGCCATGTTCGGTGGGCTGGTCGCTGTACCAGTACAGGGCTAATTCCAGCCGCGCGCCGGGACTGAACTGCTGACCGTTGAGGTCATAACCGATGACCTGTACATGCTCGCCCAGGTAATAGGTGACAGGCTGTGCAGCGACCTGTGCCGTACCAGGCTGTGAGACGACCCATACGCCGCCTTCACGCAGCAGCAGCGCCATTAAGACCACACTGATCACGCCGCCCGCGAGGACAGCGAAACGATAAGTCGTGGCCTGTATTCGCTGTGGAGAAGGAAAGAGGACACGGGTTGAGGCGGGAGTACGGCGGAGAAAAACCGCAATCGCCAGTACCACACCAGCCATCCCCAATGACAACGCCACGCCCAGATCACGCGGCGGGGTGCTGCCCATGAAGACACGCACAGTATGCTCGCCTGCCGGAATATCGAAGGTGATGAGGCCGTGCGGGTCGGAGGGATAGATGGGCACGACCACGCCATTAATTTCCGCCTGCCAGCCCGCGAAATCGAAGCGCAGCACTTCCAGCGTGAAGGCATACTCGGCCTGCACCTGCCACATGGAGGACTGTGGGCTGTTGGCGATCAGTTCCACCTGCACGCCTTCCGGCAGATTCTGACGGTTGGCATGGTCTACCGGGTAGCCATCGGCATATTCATCCAGCAAGCGCTGAGTTGCCTCCGGGATGACTTTGACCGTCACCGGGAGGAACTCGCTGGAATAAGTCGTGCCAAGCTGCAAATCGCTGACCTCCGCCGCATGATAGCCAACTACTGAGGCATCCACATCGGTATTTGTCCACTCCGGCACATAGAGCAGCGGCAGCGCCAGCGCAACCGGCACGATCACCAGCGCGGTGATCAGCGGCATGCTGATTTTCGCAGGCAGGCGCTCCAGCCAGACGGCATTTATCCCCGCCAGCACCGCCAGACAGAAGGCCGCCGGGCCGAGGAAACGCCAGGGAAACTGCATAAAGGAGAGGGGCAGAAACGATGTCCAGATAAAGCTGGAACGGGCGGTAATGAGAAAGATCATTAGCACGCCCATTATGGCGAAGAAAACGAGGGTGTGAAGAGATGCTGATTTTAATGCGTCCGTAAGATGCCTGTACAAAGGCGCAGAAATTTCTTTGCGGTATTTCGCCGCGATCCACAGCGCACCAATGACCCCCGCCAGCGCCAGCACCCACTGTGCAAGGCCGAGTTTCGACAGTGGCAACAGCCCATTGACCGCACCGCCATCCAGCAGGGGCACGGGTGACAACAGGTGATGCAGAGGCACGAAATAATTCTCGTAGTCCAGCTCAGCAAGCGCGGTCAGATTGGCAAGCTGGACTTCGCCCTGCTCGATGATCACCGGCAGCCAGAAATAAGCCGCCAGCCCTACCCCACACAGCAGCGCACCGAAGGCCAGCGCCGCCCGCCGCCCGCCCAGCAATACTCCGTTCCAGACCAGCCACAACGCCAGCAGCCCGGTCAGCACCAGCGCCATGAGGTTGTGCGCATTGATGAGCAGCACCAGGCTGAACGCGGCCAGCGCAAAATTCCCGCCACCACCACGTCGCAGCAGACGCTCGAACAGCCACATGACCGCAGGAAAGAGAGCCAATGCCAGCAGTTCGGGAAAATCCCCACGCGCGTAAGGCTCTTTATAAAGCAGATAAGGACTATAGACGTAGACCAGCGCACCGATTACCCCGGCCAGGGCACTGATGCGCAAGCGCAGAAACAGGAACATCCCCACGCCCGCGCCCGCCATACACAACACAATTAACAGGCGCAGGCTGTCCAGGGCATCAAAGCCAAACAGGCGGCTTAAAATACTGGTGATGTAATAGGTCAGACTGGCATAGTAGTGAAACAGCGGCGAACCATAGCCGAAATAAAAGGTCTCTGCCCAGCGCGGCATGAATACACCGTGCGACCAACTGCGATCCATCTCCGCCACGCGGTAAATGTGATAGAGGGTGTCGGTGCCGTTGGGCAATCCCGGTTTTTGCAGCAGCGGCCAGGCGCTGAGCAAACACAGCACCAGCACCAACACCAGATCCACCCACCCACTCCCGCGCACTACTGTTTTTTCGTCTGCCAAAGCCACACTGTTCGAGGCTGTTAAAGCCATTCAGAAATTCCTTCGCGCCTGCGCGTTAAGCCTGCTGCACACCGGGCGCGATTGTAACAGAAATGCCGCGCCGGGCAATTCTGAGCCTTTTGCGGGCAGGATCTCATGCCTGTCTAATATGATGATGTTAGGGTAAAGTCAATACCATCAGTGAGATAACTCTCAGGAGAATATTGTGCTCAATATCGGAGATCAAGCACCGGATTTCACGCTGAACAATCAGGACGACCAGCCCATCACGCTCAGCAGCCTGCGTGGTCAAAAAGTCATTATCTTCGTCTTCCCGAAGGCGGGCACCGCAGGATGTACCGCTCAGGCGTGTGCCTTCCGCGATCAATACCCACAGATTACGTCGGAAAACGCGGTGATCCTCGGCCTGAGTGCCGATACGCCCGCTGCCCTGAAGAAATGGCATACCAGCCAGAAGCTGCAATACGACCTGCTTTCCGACCCTGACCAGGAAGTGATTAATGCCTGGGGGGCACAGGGCATGAACCTGCTGGGACTTTTGCAGGTGTCGAAGGCGACCCGTTCCTACTGGGTGCTGGATGAGCAGGGTAAGATCATTGATATGCAGGTCGGTGTTGGCCCGCGCGAAAGCATGGAACGTGCGCTCAAGGCTGTACAGCAAGCCCCGGTAAAAGTTTAAATCGCTAAACGCCGCAGCACAAAGAGGTGCCGCCGGATAAGTGGAGGTTAAAGATTCTTCGCATCCCGGTATGCTTTTGCGTTATGTTTTAGCCCTTACTTAAGGAGGATGCATTATGCCCAGAGTTGGTGAGCAAGCCCCAGATTTCGAACTGCCTAACCAGGACGGCCAGCCCGTAAAGTTAAGTGATTTTCGGGGTAAGAAAGTGATTATCTTTGCCTACCCTAAAGCCGCAACAAGCGGCTGTACTACCCAGGCCTGCGGCTTTCGTGACCAATTCCCGAAGGTAGAAGCCGGGAACACTGTTATTCTGGGACTCAGCCCGGACAAGCCTAAGGATAACCTGAAGTGGCAGCAAGACGAAAACCTGCCCTATGATCTGCTTTCCGACACTGAACACAGCGTGCTGGAAGCGTGGGGTGCATGGGGCGAAAAATCGATGTATGGCAAAACATATACGGGTGTTATTCGTTCTCACTGGGTCATTGATGAAAACGGCGTGGTGATAGACGAGCAGATCAATATCAGCCCTACGGACAGCGTGGCAAAGGCAGTTGCCAGTATTGGCGGTTAAAATTTAAGGGCAGATGTTTGTGCAGGGGCGAGCTGTAAACCCGCCCCTTGCACAGATCAGCGGGCGTTTGCGCTCAGATAAGCGACTGCTGCCGCTAACAACGGGTCATCCTCGCTGAACAGAGTCTCCTCGGTCAGGGGGACGCGAATGGTCGGCACGATTCCCTTGCCCTCGATATGAATATTCCCCTCACCATCGACTGCACGTCCTACGGTAAAGCGGATGCGGGCGCCGGCTGGCATATAGAAATCCTGCACACTGCCGCCCAGCCCGCCTGTCGGGAAATGGCCGACAATGGCGGCGCGTTCCTCCAGGGTCATGGCATAGCTGAAGAACTCGCAGGCACTCAGGCAGTCCGGGCTAATCAACACCACGACTTTGCCATAATAGCGCAGTTCTTCGGCTGGCAGATAGAAACGGCTTTCGTAGCGCGGATCGAAGTAGAACTCGTCACGCTGCTCATCGTATGTGCCGGTATTGCCCAATGTCAGCGGGTCATCGAAGAAATAGGCGGCCATCTGGTCGGCCAGGAAGCCGCTGCCGCCACCATTCTGGCGCATGTCGATAATCAGCCCTGGAATACCAGCTTCGTTGAGGGTCTGCATGAGGCGCTCCCATAACTGGATGGTCAGGAGCGAATTGTCATTGAAGCTGTAAATTTTGACATAGGCATAACCATCGGGCAGCAGTTCATACTCCACCGGAGTTTCAAAACCGGTCGGGATGGAAGTTAAGAGCGACGCATCATAACTGTCCCACTCGAAGATGCTGCGCAGAGTCGCCTGGGATTCCTCGCCACCAGGGTTGGTATAGGTCACATCGACCCGACTGCGCTCCGGGAAGCGCGCTCCCCAGCGGAGCTGCTCCAGGCGGCGATTGTGATCGGTGCTGACCGGGGCCAGCGGCGGCACAATAGCGGAAAGATATTCCTCGATCTCCTGATTGTTGATGGCCGTGATCTCCGCCCCCAGTTCAATACCTGCCTGCGCTGCCGGGCCACTTTCCAGCAGGTAACTGACGACTACGCGGCCATCGTCAAGCTGGCGCAGCGCCAGGCCAATGCCCTCGGCATACAGGGCGCGGATGTCCTCAAACACAGGCGGCGCGGCCACATGCCCATCAGGGATCGAGAAGAGGAAATCCCGCAGCGCGCGGTAGTACATCAGGGTGCTATTCTGCGATTGTGCCTGCTCAAAGCGAGGGCGATATTCCACAGCCAGCGCGTCCCAGTCAATACCCTTGTACTCGGTAAAGGCATATTCCGTACGCATTTTTTGCAGCATGGCCTCAAAAGCTTCGACATAATCCAGAGTGGAGAAATCATCGACCGCCGCCGCGTCCGGCTCGATGAGGTCGATCACCGGAAAGGCAGAGCGGTCAAAGGTGAAGGGACTCGTGTCCATATCCACGATAGTGTATCCCTGCGGCAGCAGAACCACAGGGTCATCCTCTGTAAAGAGGAAGCCATCCTCGCCAAAATCTGTTGGGAAACCCTGTTGATCGTCAGGGGCATAGATCAGTAACTTGCCGCCGACAATCTCGCGTGCGGTGTCGGCATCACTGCTGACGCGGGTAGAAGCGTAAGCGGTAGACCAGCCGCCACCGTACAGATCACGTTCTTCCAGATAGGGATCGCCAAAGGTGTTATTCCAGTAAGCCACCGCGAAAATCTGCACACCCATATCTTCCTGATCGTCATTATCGACATCACGAAATGTCCCGCGCGGAGTAATGGGCAGGGTGAGGCTGTAGGTAAAGGGTGAGTCGTAGAAGTTGGAGGTGATCTGGCCCAGAGTCTGGGACTCTACGGGCATCAGAAAGCGCTCGTTGCGATCCACAAAGCCCGCCTGATCTTCCAGGATCACCAGGGGCTGTGCTACACCGCTGGTAAAAAACGGGTTCGTGTATTCCACGGTGCCGGTAATGACCACCGGGCCACCTTCATCATTGACGATAGGCGCGGGTGGGATCTCCTGCGCCAGCGCGGGCGCAGCAACCAGCAGCACGGCCAGCAGCAGGGTCGCACTACGGTGTTTCAAAATCATAATGACATTCACACGGGACTCCTTCGAGCAAATACAGCTTACTTACGGCTACTGCATTATAGCAGAGGATAGGGGCACATCTTTCCGGGAAAGATGTGCCCCTATTTGTTGACCTGCGAAGAGGTCTGATACAAGGGGGTTATGCCTTAATCTAAGGCAAAGTTGTAGATTTTGTGTGAAGCTGCCATGAGTTATAGATGAGCGCATGGGGCACGGCAGGCCGCGCCCCTGTGCAGCACCCCTTTACTCCACCAGCGTAAAGGCTTCCAGCATCGGCAGCACGACAGCCTCACCGAGGGCGATACGATCAGCCTTCGTCTGCGTTACCAACTGCACCGTATAGGTCTGGCTGTCGTTTCCGGTAATCGCCATCAATGTAGGGTAATTCTGGAACACAACTTCATACATCTCCCAGGTCAGGCCATTGGCCTCGATGCTGGTCGTGCTTTCCAGTGTTTCCACGCCAAGCTGCTGCGCAGCGGCCTGGAGGAAATCGGCAGGGGGCACCGGCGCGGCTACCAGCACCAGCGCCGTCGGGTCAGTGAGTGACTCGCCGCGCGCGAACACTCCCGGCGCAGCCTCTGTCCAGCCTTCGGGGACCACTGTGGTATAACTGCCATCGGCACTGGTGAAGGGGGTGAAGTCCACGCTGACTTCAGCAGGCGCTTCGTCGCCCACGTCAAAAGCCAGCGCCGGGGCTTCGGCAAGGCAGGCTGCATCCGGCTGGGTGGTGGGGTCGGCGATGAAGGCGGCAGTGATGGCCTGGGCACACTCGCTCGATGTGCTGACACTGTGGCCAACCGCCGGGAACTCATACAAGTAACTATTTTCCAGAGTCTGGGCCACGCGCTCTGCGAAATAGGGCGGAGTCACAGGATCAAACTCACCCGCCAGCAGCAGCGTGGGAAGGTCGCTCTCTACGGGCAGTTTGAAGGCGGCATCCACAGGGGTAACAGGCCAGTTTTCGCAGATAGCGAAGAAGCCCAGATCGACAGCATCTTCAGGGTCCATCTGCCCGCGAAACTGCGGCGGCAGCGCCAGGATCGCTTCCAGATAATCCTCCGGCCCGCGTCCAACCAGGTCTTCGGAGCAGAACACAGTAAACATCATGCCCCGGCTGAGGACATTCAGCGCCGCCAGCGGTATACTGGAAAGCTGGGTCATGAGGGTGTAGTCGCCCTCCGCAACGTTGTAAATCACCTGTGGGAGCTGCGGCAGCAGCGGCGCGAAGTAAAGAAACACCGTCAGGTTGCCCAACACCGCATCTCCGGTCAGGTAGGAGTCATACTGCTGACCGCTAAGGGGGTCGGCCAGCCGCAGTGGCACCGGATTGGCGTTCAGTTCATCAATGAGATTAAACAGGACGTTTTGCAAGTCAGGATAGGCCGTGTTGCAGGCGGCATCTGCCGCGCAGGCCTCGATCAACTGGGTCAGCGCGAGGGTGGCGGTGGTCGAGGTATCCACGAAGAAGCTGGCATCAGTAGGCAGCACGGAGTCCAGCACCACACTACGCACGGCTTCGGGATGTTCGCGCATGACCACCTGTGCCAGCAGCGACCCGTAAGACACGCCCAGCAGGTTGAGGGTTTCATAACCCAGCGCCTGCCGGATGTCGTTGACATCCGCGGCGTTCTGCGTGGTGTTATAACCGTTCAGGTCATAGCCCTCACTCATCAGCCGGGACTGACAGACCACCAGCGCGTCAAACTGCTCCTGGAGTGCCACGACAGGATCCAGCTCGTCCAGCAGATCGCGCACCGCGTCCGTCCATTCCGGGCATTCCAGGGCTGGCTCGGACAAGCCTACACCACGCTGATCAAAGAAGATCACGTCACGGTCAGGATACTGTGAGCCAAGCGCCTGGGCGGCCAGCGGCGCGTTTTCCACGGTCTTCTCACCAGGGCCGCCGGAGAGGATCATCACGGGGTCGGGCTGCGGGTCTTCGTCAGAGGCTTTAAAAACGGCGACAGCGAGCCTGATCTCGTCGCTATCGGGGTCGGTGCGGTTTTCCGGTACGATTACATACTGGCATTCCACGGCCTGCCCTTCGGCCACAGTAAACCAGCAGTCGGCAGGCTCAACACGGGGGGTATCCTGTGCGGCCAGCGGCAGCGCCAGCAGCAGAAGCAGCCCAAACGTCCAATACCTCATCCATTGTATTTTCACGTTTACTCCTCACACTTGCTTTTCGAGTACATTTGCGTTAAAAAAACTTTCGCAACGCCAGCGTAACATGGTTTATCAGTTGGGTCAATCTCTTTAAAAAAGATTTTAAACGGACTTTAACATTGCAGGAGGCCGGTTCAAACCCATGCAAGAACCCGAACAGGAGCAGATTATCAACAGCCTGGAGGCACTGAAGGTGTACTTCGACCCGGTGCGACTGCGGATCATGCAAGAGCTGGGGGAGCCACGTACTGTACATGAAGTGGCGGAAATCCTCAAAGTGCCTTTCACGCGCCTTTATTACCAGTTTAGCCTGCTGGAAAAGCACCGTTTTATCCGTGTGGTGAAGACACGCGCCCTGTCTGGCGCAGTGGAGGAAAAGTTTTACCAGGTTACCGCGCATTTTTTCACGGTGGATCGGGCGCTGCTGATGGTGGGGCCAGTCGAAGAAGATGACGGCTTCGAGGTGGTCCTGCGCACTGTGCTGGATGATACCCGCCGCGACATCCGTAAAAGCGCACGTGATGGCCAGATTGATATGACCCAGCGCCCACCCCACCCAAAATCAATGCTGCTCAAGCGCGGCATGTATCGTCTGACTGCGGAAGCTGCTGAGCGCCTGCACCTGCGCCTGCGCGAACTGCTGGCGGAATTTCAGGATGAAAGCGCCCATTCCAGCCCTGGCGATGCGGCCTATGCGCTGGTGCTGAGCCTGTACCCGACGACTTTTCTGGAGGGTGTGGACATCGAGGAGGGTGACGACGCGCCGCCGGATGAGACTGAAGGGCTTTGAACGTTCACAAGATGGCGATCAGACGTATTTATCACCGAATTTGACGGCTGTTCCCCTTATCGGTTAGATTCAGCCAGCAATCATGCCAGCAGTTTTAAGAGTGAAAAAAGACGAAAAAACGGATGAGAAAAACCAAACGCCCCACGCAGGCCGATGTCGCTCACCTCGCACATGTTTCCCGTGCGACCGTGTCTTATGTGGTCAATGGACTTGAGGAAAACCTGGTCTCTGCCGAGACACGCCAGCGGGTGCTGGAAGCAATTGAGCAGCTCGGCTATCAGCCGGACGCGATGGCACAATCGCTGCGGCTGGGCACCACCAATACCATTGGCCTGCTCATCCCGGATATGGACAACCCGCATTACTGGCACATCGCTAAAGGCGTGGAACAGGAAGCGCAGGAACGCGATTATGATCTGCTGCTGATCAGTGCCTCGCTGGATATGCTGCGCGAACAGCACAGTATCCGCGCTCTGTCCCGCCGCAGGGTGGACGGCCTTATCCTGATTCTGAGCTTCATTGACCAGGACAGCGAGGAAATCCGCCAGCTCACCCGGCAGAACAGGCCGCTGGTGTTGATGGACAGCGAGTCGTCGATGGCGGACACCTTAAGCATCAATGACCGTGATGGCACGCTGGAAGCTATCCAGCATCTGCTGCAACTGGGGCATGAGAGAATCGGATTTATCTACGGGGTGGCGGATAAGCGGCTGGGCAGTGACCGGCTTAAGGGCTACCACAGCGCGTTACAGGCGGCGGGCATCCCTATCCAGGGTGACTGGATCACCTACTGCGGCACCGCGCTGGAAGATGGCTATGAAGCCACATGCAAGCTGCTGAGCCAGACCCCGCGCCCGACAGCGCTGCTGGTCATTAATGATCTGCTGGCCCTGGGGGCGCTGCGCGCCATCGCCGACCTGGGGCTGCGAGTGCCGGAGGATGTCTCAATCAGCAGTTTTGACGACATCAACTTCGCGGTCTATACCAATCCGCGCCTGACCACCGTCAGCGTAAATGCCAGTGGGCTGGGGCAAGTGGCGGCACAGATGATCTTTAACCGCCTGGAAAATCCCGACCTCCCCCCACAGAAAGCCTATCTCACCAGCCATCTCATCGTACGCGACTCTACCGGGCCGGTGCCCGATCAAGCCTGAGGCCTGTCCTCCAGCAGGGCGGCCAACGATTTACCCATTACCCATTCGAGATCATCCGGCGTGATAAAACGGCAGTGAGTGCGCACCTTCTCTACAGCCTGGCGGTAGGTCATAAAACTTCGCACCACCGGATAATCTGATCCCCAGCACATGCGCTGGGCACCGTACTGCTGGTAAATCGCGCGTACGATGTCCTGTACATCCGCCAGCGGGTAGTCCCACTGCGGCTGCGCGGTAGCATAATAAAAGCCCGATATTTTGATATAGATGTTGTCAGCCTGTGCCCCTTCCAGAATGAGCGCCACGCCTGAAGGCTCGCGCACTTTCGGGTGTCCCAGGTGATGAATGAGGACAGGCATGTGTGGGAAGTGGCGCGCGACTATGCGAATGGCGGGAATCTGGTGTGGGTGACAGTGCAGGCTGGCGATGAGGTTGTGCTCACTGGCAAGCTGGAAGAAGTCCAGACCTTCCTCACCGTACAACCAGCTCGCGTCATCTTCAAATTTCAGATAATGGGTAAAGCCGCACAGCGGCCAGCGCTCCACAGCCGCCTTTAACCGATCTGTCGCCCCTGGCTGGTGATAACTGGATTTCCACATGCTGTCCACGTCAGCCACCATGTGCAGCCGCGCCGGGTTACGGGCGACCTGAGCCGCGATATAGTCGTTATTGGCCGGATTATGATCGATCTCTGCGCATACTACCAGGGCCTGATCTATTTCATTGAGATCCATTTCATGTAAAAGCTGTTCGATAGTGCCGCGTTGGTCAGGATCGGGCACGGACGGGCTGTAGGGCCAGGTGTGCCAGGCATGACAGTGAGCATCAATGCGCATAAACTGTCCTTCAAAGTATCCGATTTATTTGCTTTCTGGCGGTGAATACGGTATATAATCCAGCGAACTTACACGTATAAGTTAAATCCTTAACCGTGTTTTGTGGAAAGGAAAAATTGCTCGGCAGACAGTACCCTAAAATCACCTTTTTTCGCCAGTGTTTATCTGAGGTAAAAAACAATGATGAAAAGTCTTTCCAAAATTGCTGTTCTGTTTCTACTCTTAGGATTGTTCGTGGTGGCTTTCAGCATCACCATCGCACAGGATGAAGTGGAGATCGAGGCTGAGGGTGAAGGCGAAGCCAGCGAACTCTCCGGTGACATTGTGATCAGCTTCCAGGGACTGGATACCCAGACCTGGACCGCCCTGTGCGCAGCCTATATGGAACTTAACC
>JBGSXK010000205.1:0-2214 GCA_041751455.1 Anaerolineae bacterium | reverse complement strand
GCTATGATTTTGGGCGTACTGTAGCCTTTGGTGAGCCGGATCAAGACTTCCAGCAGGTTTATAATCTGGTTATGCGGGCACAGGCGGAAGGAGTCGCTGCATTGCGAGCCGGAGCTGCTACCTGCGAACAGGTGGATGCAGCAGCCAGGCAGGTGATCGCAGCGGAAGGATATGGCACTGAGTTCCGTCATCGGCTGGGGCATGGTATAGGCATGGATGTCCATGAACCCCCGTTTCTGACCCAGGGAGACACAACCCTGGTACAGGAAGGGATGATGTTTACTGTGGAACCCAGCATCATGATTTTCGATCGTTGTTCCGCCAGGGTTGAAGACGTGGTTGTGGTGCGCGCTGAGGGTGGAGAAAAACTTACCTCAGGTTTCCAGAACTTAAATGTAGTGGACTAAAGGGCGAAATAATGCAGCGGCAGAATATCTCTTCAGGCACAAAGTGGGAATCGATAGCCGGCTACTCACGCGCAGTACGAGTGGGCAATCATATCAGTGTTTCCGGCACGACTGCTACAGACGAAAATGGCCAGCTTGTGGGTGGGACTGACCCATATGCACAAAGCACATATATCTTCCAGAAAATTGAGCGGGCACTCAAAGAAGCGGGCGCATCATTAAACGATGTAGTGCGCACCCGAATTTATGTGACGGAACAGCCTCATTGGGAGGGAGCCGCACGCGCTCATGCCGAGTTTTTCGGCGCAGTACGACCCGCCAACACACTGGTTGTGGTCAAAGCTTTGATCGGTGACGAGTACCTGGTTGAAATTGAAGCTGAAGCTATTCTCGGAGAGGGTGTGTGAAATTTAGCCTGCGCCTGAATAATGATCGCCCTATACATGAATACCTTAGGTTGGCACAGGTTGCCGAAAAGGCGGGTTTCGACCAGTTTTGGGTAAGCGATGATTTATTTCTGCGCAGCGCTACAGTTATTCTGGCTGCTGCCATACAATCCACCCGACAAATTGAAATCGGCACGTGTATTCTGAATCCCTACACTATTCATCCCGCCCAGATTGCTATGGAAGCCGCAACCCTGGATGAGTTATCAGGGGGGCGCTTTAATCTTGGCCTCTCTGCAGGAGCGGGGGAATTCCTGAAATGGATTGGCATCCATCAGGAGAGGCCACTTACCGCAGTGGTCGAAACCGTACAGGTGATCCGCCGGCTGTTTGCGGGTGAGCACGTTCATTTCGAGGGACACTTTTTGCAATGGACAGAGGAGGCCTATCTGCGTTTTAAACCCCGCCGCCCTATCCCCATTTACCTGGGCGCATTAAGCCCTAATATGCTGCGCACGATTGGTGAGATTGCTGATGGTGGCCTGCCGCTGCTTTTTCCGCCAGAACACTACGCCACAGTGATGCCTTATATCAAAGAGGGAGCATATCGATCACAACGGGACTGGCAGGAGATTGATATTGCAGCATGTATATGGTGTTCAATTTCGGAAGATCGAAATGCGGCGGAGGATGTGTTGCGCGAAAAGATTGCCTACTATGGTCACGCCCTTAGCCCGCTAATCTGGGAGCGTCTTGGTTTGAAAAAGGTCGATTTTAATAACATTGAGCAAGCCATGATGGTAGAAAATAATCCTCAGAAAGCGAAAAAACTGGTCACGCAGGATATGCTGCGTATTGGACTTTTGGGAACAGCGCAAGAGATGATTGCCCATCTTGAAATACTTATTGAGTTGGGGGTGAAGCATATCAGTTTTGGTCCGCCGCTTGGCCCCGATCCCCTCGCTGCGATTGAGATTTTGGGGCAAACAGTACTCCCTTATTTCAAGGACTAACATAAATGGGACAATTTGAGATTTATGACTTACGGGTGACTGTCGTTGCTATTGAAGGTAGATCAGTCTGCGATATGGCTGTTGGGGATTATTTTGAGCTGACTGAAAGTAGCAAGCTGCGTATCCCAGAGGGCAGACACTTCTGCTTTTTCGCCCTTAGTGCAGTATTGCCGCTATTGGCTGCAAAGCAGCGTATACTGGCAGAAAATGATTGGCTGGAGCGGGATTCGCTGATAGTCTGCCCAGACCCAGAAGAACGTTTGATTATGGAAATTACACGCACTACCCGGCGGACGATGGATAGTAGTGACCTGTCATGAAGACCCATCAGGTCAGCATTGCGTTTCAAACTAATAAAACACCTGCGCAGTCTATTGCCCTGGCACTACAAGTAAATATGTACGATTT
>JBGSXK010000204.1:0-2004 GCA_041751455.1 Anaerolineae bacterium | reverse complement strand
CATGGTGGCCAGGCTGGCCGCCAGCGCAGAGAGAGTGAACAGGTGGCGGGCAGGGAGGCGATCTGCCAGATTAAGCCAGGCGGAGCCAAATGCCCCAATCACGAAGCCGATCTGTACCGACATGGTGAGCCAGGCACGGCCAGAATCATCCAGCGCCCAGGCAGTTGTCAGGGCCGGGACTACTGCCGAAGCTGAGAACCAGACCGCCATCGCCAGTAGTTCGGCCAACGCCAGCAGGAGTAATGTGCGCCACTTTTGCCTTAGTTCTACTAGGGTCATCGCTCTGTTTTACGCTTCACTTTCCAGTGGCGCAGTGGTGTTGTCAAAGTTGATATAGATTCGGGCATTCGCATTATGCCCCAGGTGCCGCAGCGCTTCCATTTCCATCAGCCGCATCAGCACAGGATACTGCGTGTAAAGCTGTGCCATCTGTTCCCGTTCACGCAGGTCGCGGATTTCTGCCTCGGTCTTGATGCGCTGCGCCTCAGCCTGTACTTCTGCCTCACGCCGCCGTGCCTCATATTGCGCGTCTGTTTGCGAGCGTTGGGTTTCACTGCGTGTCTGTGCTTCGATACGTTCGATCTCAGCTTTGGTGCGTGCCTCTACCAGATGTGCTTCTGCCATTCGCTCTGCCTCCAGCACCCGATTCATGATCTGCTGTAAATTGCCGGGGAAAATGAGATCTTTCACATCGGCGCGTCCGATAGCTACGCCATAGCTTGCTGCCGATTCGGTGACATCAGCCAGAATATCCTCGCTGAGGCGGTTGCGGTTGGTGAGAATTTCTTCCAGCGGCATGGAGGCGAGTGAGCGCCGGGCGGCAAGCTGGACATCGGAGTAAATACGCGACTCGTAATCCTCGACTTCATGAAGCGCTGCGCGTGGGTCGGTCACACGGAAGCGCACCAGGATGCTGACACGGATCGCCACCTTATCTGAAGTAAGGATTTCCTGCCCCTTGATCGTCAAATCGCGCTCGCGCACATCTACCAACCTGATTTCGATCTTTGGGGTTCGTCGCAGCCGATTGAACCACCAATCACGCGGGACTTCATAGCGCCCGGCTTCTAACAGGCGTACCATGCGGCCATTTTCGTACCACAGGCCGCGATGTGTGTCTTTGATGATGATCTTTGACATGCTTGTGCCCTGGAAAGTAGATTCTTCGAGAGTGAGGGCGCAGCCAGTGCGCCCTCGGATGGTCCCGTAGCCAGATCGATTTGAAGGACAAGCCAGACAGATGGATAAAGCCGCTAACCAGCTATTACAGAGTAGGCTGGTGCGTCATCCTGTGTAGGTATGCTTCTGACCCTGCCGGGACTAAGCCTAGCATACTACAGATTGGGCATGAATTTCTGTTGAAATTCTGCATGAGTAAAGGGTGTGTTGTGCCCCTCGATGTAATAAGCCAGCCTGCGTCGCAGAAATGCTTCGATCAGGACCCGGTCGAGGTCGTCATCCAGCTGGCGCACCGAGGGCGGTGGAGGATAATAGCTGTCACCAATGAACAGCACCCCCTCCTCCACCACTTCTACCGTGAGCGAATCCGGCGCATGTGCCCCAGCGACGTGTCGCAGCTCCAGCGTCAGCCCGTCCACATGCAGCGCCATCTGCTCCGAGAAAACTACCTCCGGCAGCCTCAGCCGGAAGCCGCGCCAGTCCTCGACTGCGTGCTGGATGGCCTGTAGGTAATGCGCTGCGGCGGGATTGTGGCGCATCTCGTCCTGAATGTAACTGCTGCCCCACGGTTTGGAGGCGTAACGCTCGGCAAACAGGTCACGGCACTGCTCATGGGCAATCACTGTGCCGCCGAAGATCTGCGCGCCGAAGGTGTGATCCCAATGATGGTGTGTATAAACGACATGCGAAACAGGCTGTGCTCCAATGCGCCAGAGTTCGCCCAGGATGTGGCGGGCGTGGCGCGGGCTGTTGCCGGCATCCACCAGCACGGTTTCGCGCGCGGTGACGATTACCCCTACGGTCGGCTGGATTTTGTCAGGGTCG
>JBGSXK010000203.1:0-3000 GCA_041751455.1 Anaerolineae bacterium | reverse complement strand
CTGCGGGGTATCGACCTGCTGAATTTCACCTTCGTTCAGCACACAGATACGGGTTCCCATTGTCATCGCTTCTACCTGGTCATGAGTCACATAGATGAAAGTGGTTCCCAGGCGTTGGTGCAGTTTGGAGATTTCCGCGCGAGATTGTACACGGAGCTTCGCATCCAGGTTGGAAAGTGGTTCATCGAGAAGGAAGACAGCGGGTTCGCGGACGATGGCGCGCCCCACAGCGACACGCTGGCGCTGCCCACCAGAAAGCTGGCGTGGACGGCGGTCAAGCAGGTTAATGCCTTTGGCTTCATCAATCAGGCCAAGGCTCTTAGCTGCTTCGCGCACACGGCGGTCAATTTCGTGCTTAGGAGTCTTGCGCAAGCGCAGACCAAACGCCATGTTATCATAGACAGTCATATGTGGGTACAGAGCGTAGCTCTGGAAAACCATCGCTACGTCACGGTCTTTGGGCGCGACATTGTTTACCATGCGGTCGCCAATCCAGATTTCGCCAGATGTGACTTCCTCAAGGCCTGCGAGCATACGCAGACTGGTAGACTTACCACAACCCGATGGGCCGACAAAAACCAGAAACTCCTTGTCAGCGATTTCCAAATCCATGCTTTTGATGACGATGGTGTTCCCAAAGGATTTGTGAACATTTTTGTAGGTAACACTTGCCACTGGGCAACCTCCGAAAGTATACAGGCAGCGTCCGAAATAGAGTAATATGGGCAATAATTAGAGAATTTGCACAAAGATGTTGCTGAGTGCCAAATTCCATATCTATTTGCGATTATAAATAGGAATTTCAATTTTGCCAAAAACTCATGGCACAAATTTGTAGACTTATTTCAGAGATGCACAATCTGACTGAGAGATGTTACAATTTAAAAAGGCTTTTTGGCAAATACTCTTCGCAGAGCAGGTAAATATGACGCAAAACATAAATGCCGAAATTATCAGCATTGGTACAGAGATTTTACTGGGTGAAATTACGGATACAAACTCGGTTCATATTGCAAGATCACTGCGTGATATAGGGATTAATCTGTATTTTATGACCTCCGTAGGGGACAACGAGCAGCGAATTACCGACGCAATTCAGAGTGCGCTCTCACGTGCACAGGTGGTGATTACCAGTGGTGGCCTGGGGCCCACAATTGATGATATGACGCGGCAGGGGGTCGCTGCGGCCACCGGGCGGAAACTGGTCTTTCACCAGCATTTGCTAGATAAGATTGCTGAGCGCTTTACCGGTTTTCGGGCGGTGATGACCGAGAATAATCGCCGTCAGGCTTACCTGCCTGAGGGCGCAATCCTTATTGAAAATTCTGTTGGTACGGCACCCTGCTTTATTGTGGAACATGAGGGCAAAATTGTCATTAGCCTGCCCGGCGTCCCACGCGAAATGAAGTTTTTACTGGCTGAGCAGGTGATTCCCTTCTTAAGTGAGCGTTATCAACTGGGGATTATCAAAGCCCATATTTTGCGCACCGCAGGTGTGGGCGAAAGTGCGCTCGATGATCTTATCGGGGTAGATTTGCTGGAGGCCAGTAACCCAACTGTTGGGCTGGCGGCACACAGTGGTGTCGTGGATATTCGGATTACAGCCAAGGCAGACAGCGCAGAAGAAGCTGATGCAATGATTTCCATCGTGGAAAGCAAGCTTCGTCATCGCGTTGGCGAGTACATCTTTGGTACAGGTAAGGAGACTATCGAGGGTGCTCTGATCCAGCATATGGCAGAGCATGGCGCAACGCTGGCACTGTGCGAGACAGGAATAGGCGATGCCGTCAGCAAACGGCTAAAACTCGTTTCGGCTTATCCTTCAGTGCTCAGTGCGGAGTACGCTTACAATGACCCTGACGTGCTGCGGGGGCTGCTTGGTGAAAGCCCGGAAGCACCTTTACAAGATATTGCCCTCAGGATAGCGGAGAAGATTGCCCGCGAGGCCAGTGCGACCGTAGGGATTGCCGTGGTGAGTGACCCTCATCAGGCGGAAGATCACGGCGATGATGAAGTGGGGACTGCGGTAGCCGTTTATTCTGACGGGCAATCAAGTTCCAGAGTGTATGGTTTTGGCGGGCAGGCTGATGTTGCCCGTGCCTGGACGAGTACGTGGGCGATGGCGCGTGCCTGGCAGATGTTACAGGGCAAGGAGAATGTCACTTAAATTTGCTGATAAGCTAAGATCCGCTCAACTGGTTAATGACAGTGATATTTTGCTGCTGGTCACCCCACGGCTGACAAAGCTGCCACTGCCAATTCAACGGTTTGATGACCCGTTTCTGCCATTTGGCAGGGCGATTATTCAGGCGACCCATGATCTTGTTTGTGGTTATGTGTTTGATCTGGCCGCTTACCTTGCCCTGGGGGCCGCAGGGGTGATTGCTCTCGAACGTACAATGCCGTTTGTGCGTCCCCCTCTCATCAGGGTGCTGCATGGCCCATTTTCAGGGCCGGATTATGTCGCCGCCGCCTTTGAAAGTGCATTGACCTGTGATGCTGTGACGCTGGTGGATGATGTCTATCTGGATATGTACATCGCTGAACCAGGACATGGGGCTTTCATTGTCCAGCGTGGTTTCCCACGCACAGATCATATTCATGGCATGTATTGGACAGATATGCGTTTATTGACCTATCCTGCCGATGAAGATGAAGTGATTAACCTCCGATTGGCCGATGAGAGAGTGCTTTATGCTGGGCATGGCGACAGTTTCACCGAAGACATACGTGCTGCGCTAGGGAAACTACAGAATGACTGACCTGCTTCAACTATTGATGGATAACGGTCTTTTGCAGTTTGGGGTATTTGGTAAACAGCATATGCCCTACCGCCTTAACCTGGAAATGCTGCCCGCATACCCTGATGTGCTCAGGGAAATCGTGCGACTGACCATTCCTCACGTCAGAGGCATGAGCCGTCTGGTGAGCATGGCTGATTCTGTGCCTCTTGGTGTCGCACTCGCGCTTCAGACAGGGATACCACTGGTCTACAGCAGG
>JBGSXK010000202.1:0-3209 GCA_041751455.1 Anaerolineae bacterium | reverse complement strand
GTATCACCCGCGCGCTGTATGACCCGCCGGGGGCGGGCAACGAGCAGGCGGATCAAAACAGCGGCGCAATCATCATCTATGCCAAGCGTGGGCGCAGGGCGCTGCCGCATCTGATCCAGATGATTAACGAGGCAGGTCTTGAAATCTCGTCGGTAGAAGTGCGTGAACCGGACCTAGAGGCCGTCTTCCTGCACCTGACCGGGCGCGCGCTGAGGGACTGAGTGATGCGCAAAATCTGGACGATTGCTTACAAAGACATCATCGGAGCCTTTACCGACCGCAACCTGCTGCTGATTATGCTGGTGACACCGCTGGCGCTGGCGACGATTATCGGGCTGGCCTTCAGCGGGGTGAGCGGCAACAGCGCGCCTATTACGGAGATTCCGGTGGCGCTGGTGAACCTAGACAGGGGAACGGACAACGGCTTTAATGCCGGGCAGGTGTTCGTGCGGGCGCTGGTGCCGGGGGAGGCAGAGGCCAACAGCGGGGATAATGCTGCTGGGGGGACGTGTGAACAGGCCAACACCGGGGGCGGCGAGGGTCAGGCTTTTTCGCTGGACAGGCTGACCGAGGCGACGCTGGTCGGCGACGCGCAGACGGCGCGCGCAGGGGTGGAGGCGGGGGATTATGCCGCCGCGATTATCATCCCGCCGGATTTCAGCGAGCGCATGAGCTACTCGCAGGAGAGCCAGATGATTGACCCTGTGCCGCTGGAGGTCTATGGCGACAGCGCTCGCCCGATCAGTGCGGGCATCATCCACAGCATCGCGGAGAGCTTTACCAACCAACTGCTTACCGGGCAGATCACTGTCGCGGCGACTATAGACACCCTGACCGCCCGCGCGCAGGAGAACCCCGTATTTGGGCTGGCGTTCCTGGCGGCCAACAGCAGCGGGCAGTTCCAGCCGAATTTCGCCTGCGCGTTTATGCCAGGCTTCAACAACATCCACGTTGAGCAGCAGACGGTCACAGGCGAGGAAGTACGCTTCAGCCCACTGATTTTCATTGGCGCGGCACAGGCGATCTTCTTTGCGCTGTTCACGGCAGTGGGCGGGGCGGGCAGTATCCTGGAAGAACGGCGTGAAGGAACGCTGCAACGTATGATTGTCACACCCACACCCCGCAGCCATATTCTGGCAGGCAAGGCACTGGGCACATTTGGCATGGTGCTGGTGCAATTAGTTTTCCTGTTCATCGCTTTTACGGTGGTGGGCAGCCTTCTCGAAGGCCGTTTACAGT
Organism: Anaerolineae bacterium; assembly: GCA_041751455.1. GTDB lineage: Bacteria > Chloroflexota > Anaerolineae > Aggregatilineales > Phototrophicaceae > JAIOHN01. The sequence continues at coordinate 1,970 of JBGSXK010000202.1, read as the reverse complement.
CGATCTGGGGTACAAACTGGCCTGCAATTGCCGGGATGATCCTGGCCTCGGCGCTGTCGGTGACGGGGGTCGGCATCCTGATCGCGGCGCTGGCGAAGACTGTGGAGCAGGTCAACGTGATCGGCGGAGTGGTAAGCCTGATGATGGGTGTGCTGGGCGGCGCGTTCTTCACGGTGAGCGCTATCCCGGTGCTGGAGCCGTTCACCCGCATTTCTGTGGTGCGCTGGGGGTCTGAGGGGTTTATCAAGCTGGCGACAGGCGCGGGTGATGTGCTGGTGAATGTGGTGTTTCTGCTCATCATTGGTGGGGTGATGTTTGTGACCGGCCTGTGGCTGTTTAACCGGCGTGAGGATATTTGACATGACGAAACTATGGCATATAGCCCTGCATGATTTACGGGTTACGTTCACTGAAAAAGGCATCTGGCTGAATCTTGTCGTGATCCCTATCGTGCTGATTTTCATCATCGGGGTGGTGAACGGCGGGTTCGGGGGCAACGGGGGGACGGTATGGGTGCGGGTGGATGTGTTTGATTATGACCAAAGCGCATTGTCGGCGCAGTTCCTGGACGAGCTGCGGGCAGTCAACGCTAACCTGGCGCTGTGCCCGATGGAGGACGACGAGGAGAACGTCTGCCGTTATGAAGATGAGGCGGCCATGCAGACGATGAGCGAGGAACATGCCGAAAGACGGGTGGCGAATAACGTGGTTAATGCCGTGCTGGTTATCCCGGAAGGCTTTGGCGCGGCGGCACTGAACGGGCAGCCTGTGAACCTTCTCTATCGCTCTGAGGAGCAGCCCGGCCTGCCCGGACTGGCGCTGCAAGCTGTGCAGACAGCGGCACAGCGGATGGGCGCGGCGACTGTCGCCGCCCGTGTGGGAGTGGATGTGTACGAAAATTCTGGCCTGCCTGTCCGCTTTGCCGAGGAGAGCGAGCGCGAGGCCTTCCAGCAGGCGGTATATGATCGCGCGGGCGCTATCTGGAATGGGCTGACGGAAACGGTTCGCTATACACAGAGCATCCCGCAGGAGAGCAGCGGCAACAGTGGTTTCTCACAGTCAATACCGGGGATGGGCAGCATGTATGTGATGTTTACGGTGCTGGCCGGGACGTTCATCCTGCTGCAAGAGCGCAAGCAGTGGACGCTGCAACGCCTCATCATGATGCCTGTAGCGCGCTGGCAGGTTACAGGCGGCAAGATGCTGGCGCGCTTCATCATGGGCATGGTGCAGTACGGCGTGGCGTTCAGTTTTGGCGCGCTGGTGCTGGGGGTGCCTTTTGGCAACAGCCCTGTGGCGCTGCTGCTGGTGATGATGTCCTTTGTGACCTGCATGACGGCGCTGGCCTTCCTGCTGGCGACCTTTGTCAGGAACGAGATGCAGGCCAGCAGTGTTGTGACGCTACTGGCGCTCACGCTTGCGCCGCTGGGCGGGGCGTGGTGGCCGCTGGAGGTCGTGCCGGAGTGGATGCGCACGGTGGGGCATCTTTCGCCTGTGGCGTGGGCGATGGATGGTTTTTCGACCCTCATTTACCGGGGCGGTGGTATTGCTGATGTGATCGTGCCGGTTGTGGTGCTGTTTGCTGCGGCGGCGGTGATCTTCTTCTTCGCGCTGCGCCGGTTCCGCTACGATTAAAACATGGGGTGCTATATGGCATCCCTACGCTGAAACTGACGCATACCCTACGCCCTGCCCGACGGCGGCGCGTAGGGTTCGGGTGCTGGGCGCGCGCAGGGCGCGTCCATCGGCAACGCCCGGCCTGCCGTATAGTGATCTTCATTGATCGCAAACACGGACAGCACAAAGGGATAAAGCTCATGTTGAAGAAACTGATGATCGTCGTCGTGGTGGTGGGGATAATGGCAGCGGCGCTGCCTATACTGGCGCAGGGTGACGCGGACTGTAACCCGAATGATAATTTTCTGCTGATGAGCTGGACACAGAAAGAAGCCGGGCAACTGGATGACGCG
>JBGSXK010000201.1:0-18909 GCA_041751455.1 Anaerolineae bacterium | reverse complement strand
TGAGTGATATTGATGGGCGCTTCTGATTTAAAGCGTACCCCTGCCGCTTTCAGGCGCTCAAATTCGTGCTGAATATCCTCCACCTGAAAGGCGAGATGGGCCACGCCGGGGCGGTTGGTAGAGGTATCAATAGGTTCGCCGCGTGGGCGCACATACTCGATAAGTTCGAGAAAATGACCGGATGGAGACTGCTTCATGCCGTCGATAGTGAACAGGGCGACCTTCAGATAAGCATTGGAAAAGCCGATCTGTGAACTGGTATAGGCCTGGTCATGAATCATACGATGGACAAGGCGCATCCCGATGATATCGCGATAAAACTCAATCGAGCGCTCAAGGTCGGACACGGTAAAGCTGAAATGAAAAAAGCTGGGGAAGGGCATTAAAAATCTCCTGACAAAATAACGTTCCACAATAAGTTTAAACGATAGCCCCTTTACAATGCGAACTCCGCACCAGTCCATCTTCGTAAAGCATGATGAACCCACCCGATGCAGGTTAAATGTTTAAAAACCGTTTGCTTCCCCCACTTTTGTGGGGGGGCAGCAGAGGGAAGCTGTGCTTTAATAAATTTTATCATATGCAGCGGATGGGGGGATTTAAAATGAGCCGTTATGATGTTGCTATTGTCGGTGCCAGTGCTGCCGGATGCACTGCTGCTGTGCTTTTTGCCCGGCGAGGCCTCAAAGTTGCCCTTATTGAAAGAAATACTGACCTCAACGCTTATAAAAAATTCTGTACCCACAGCATTACGGGTGTTTCCACCCCGGTGATCCAAAAGCTGGGACTCGACAAAATGATCGAAGCGGCGGGCGCAGTGCGCAATACACCCGCGTTCAATACGGGATTGGGCTGGGTGATGGACCCCGATCACGGCGAGGGTTATGGCTATAACCTGCGCCGCCAGACGCTTGACCCGCTGCTGCGTCGGCTGGCGATTGAAACCACCGGTGTGAGTTTCCTGCCGGGGCACAGCGTCATGGATTTGCTGCGTGAAGGTGAGCAGGTGACTGGCGTGGTAGTGCAGGATAACCACCGCAAAACCCGACACGAGATCAGCGCGAAGCTGGTCGTTGGCGCGGATGGCCGTCATTCGCGGGTGGGACAACTGGCCGGGGCCAAAGAAGTGATTCACGCCAACAACCGTTTTGGTTATTTCGCGCATTATCGCAACCTGAGGACTAAATTTACCGAGCATTCGCAGGTGTGGTTTTCCGGCCAGGATGTGCTTTATGCCTTCCCAAATGATGAGGGCGTGACTGTCGTTGGAGCGATCCTGCACAAACGTAAGCTGGAAAATTTTAAGCAGGACGTTGAGGGGAATCTTAACGCCGTGATGGCCGCGCTGCCTGACGGACTCGACCTGCAAAGCGCCGAGCGGATTACTACGCCGATAGGTATCATGGATTTACCAAATATTTACCGCCACTGCACGACTCCTGGTGTGGCCCTGATCGGTGATGCGCTGCTGGCTTCTGACCCGTTGTGGGGTGCAGGAGTGGGATGGGCGCTGGTTTCGGCGGACTGGCTGGTGGAATACAGCGCACCCGCCCTGCTCAATGGGGGCGATCTGGGGGGTGCGCTGCGCCGCTACCGCCGCCAGCATTACTGGAACACTCTCAGCCATCGTTTTCATATCGACTGGTTTTCCAGCGGGCGCGCTTTCAATTTCCTCGAAAAGTGGTATTTTTCCGCCGCGATCAAGGATGAGGTGACGGCCCGCAAGCTGCACGCTTATGGGGCCAGGAAGCTGACTTATGCCCGGCTGGTCATGCCCTGGAATGTGGCGCGGGTGCTGTGGGTGAACCTGACACGGCGCGGCACTGTGCCCGTTGGCCCTACGCTTGACCCCGCCGTACAAATCTAAACAGCATTCCACGCTTTTTTAACCGTCAGAGGCAGGGAATACAGAGGCTTTTAATATGAATCTCTGCATTCTCCTTACCCTGGCGGTTTCTTAATTTTGCCTCTGACACTCTTCTGGCACATAATCGGCGCTGTGATGCGTATGACTGCGAGGAGTAATAGCGATGCAGATTGGGATTATGCTCGAAGGACAGGATGGGCTGAACTGGCTGCGCTGGCAGCGCATTCTGCAATTGGCCGAGGATGTGGGTTATCAATGTGTATTCCGTTCCGACCACTTCACTAATGCTGATGGGCCAGATAAAGACTCACTTGAATTATGGGTATCGCTGACTTATGCCGCAAGCCATACGCAGCGGATTGAGTTTGGCTCGTGTGTCGCGCCGACGACTTTTCGCCACCCGGCGATGACGGCACGCATGGCCGCACAGGTGGACGATCTCAGCGGTGGGCGGCTGGTGCTGGGTTTGGGTGCGGGTTGGCAGGAGCGCGAGCATCGCAAGTTTGGCATCCCTTTTTATGACTTCCCTACCCGTTTCGAGATGCTCACTGACGCGCTGGAAATCACGCTGCGCCTGATGCAGAGTGATGGGGCAGTCAGTTATGCAGGCAGGCATTTTACGCTGGATGACGCGGTGCTGCTGCCACGTCCACAGCGGCCCGGCGGGCCGCCAGTGATGATCGGTGGTAAGGGGATGAAACGCACCCTGCCGCTGGTGGCAAAATATGCCGAGGAGTGGAACGCGGTCTTTATTCCGTTTGCCGACTGGCAGGAACGTATGACTTATTTAGACGATCTGCTGCGGCAGAATGGCCGTGAACCAGGGGATGTCAAGCGTTCACTCATGACCCAGGTGGTTTATGGTAAAGACACGGCACAGGTGACCGCGAGGCTCGATGGTCGTAATGCAGAGGAGCTGAAGGCGCGCGGGCTGTTTGTAGGCACAGGGGCTGAAATTGTCGATCAGTTAGGCCTATGGCAGGAGGCCGGGCTGGAACGGGTAATGCTCCAGTGGATTGCCCTGGACGACACAGATGGGCTGGAAAATATGGCGCAGGATTTACTGCCACATTTTCATCGTTAGGGCTTCTGACCAAAGCCGACTCTTGTCAAGCCCCTTGTTTGGGGTACTATTGTTGACACAAATAAAAATCCCGCTCAATCAGCGGGATTTTTGAAACTAGTCGGGGCGGCGGGATTCGAACCCACGACCTCACCGACCCGAACGGTGCGCGCTACCGGGCTGCGCCACGCCCCGAACTGGGTGAAAGTGTACAGTTAAAGCCTGTGGTTGGCAAGAGTGAGTTGTAATGCAAAAGACATCTATCACGTTTACCGATCAGATACGAAAACTCACCAGCAGTATGCTGGCACGGGCGGGTGATGCCTTCTATAGAGCGGGCATTCACCCGGACTGGATTACGGTTGCAGGGTTGGTCATCGTGGCCATTGCCTCATACTTTATCGCACGTGGGGAAGTACAGTGGGGTGGCGTTATTTTGCTGCTCGGCCTGCCGCTGGACGCGCTGGATGGCGCAGTGGCACGGGCGATGCACCGCCGTGATAAATTCGGTGGCCTGCTGGACTCCACACTGGATCGTTATGCTGACGGTTTAATTTTTGCCGCTTTGGGGTATTATTTCGCCAGTCAAAACCAACTGGATTACCTGCTGCTGGCGCTGGCGGCTCTGATGGGCAGCTATACCGTGAGTTATGTGCGGGCGCGGGCAGGGGAAGCGGGTCTGTCGGTTAAGGTGGGCCTGTTTACCCGGCTGGAGCGGGTGGCGATTTTATTGCCTGCGCTCCTCATCCCGCCGCTGCTGATTACCGGTATGTGGATACTGGCGATTGGCACAAACTTTACTGGATTGCAGCGGGTCTGGTTTGTCTATCGTAATACTGAATTCACGGAAATGTGAGGCTTTTTTCATTATGGAGTTCCAAAGAGAACTGGTTGTTATTGCAGAACGCATTCAGATTCGTTACTACGGTATAATTATCGTGGTGGCGATGCTGGTTGCAGCCATGATCGCGGCACGGCTGGCAAAGCGCGATGGCCGGGATCCGGATCATATCTGGGGCGCGCTGACCTGGGCGATTATCCCTGCCATTATTGGGGCGCGTTTATGGTTTGTGCTGTTTCCGCCTGCGGCGGTAGTGGATGCAGGCCGGGACACGATGTGGTATCTGCAAAACTTTTTTAATGTGGAAAACGGTGCGATTGCCATCTGGAGCGGTGGGCTGAGTATCTTCGGCGCGATCATCGGCGGTTTCCTGGGTGCGTATATTTATCTGCGACGCAGCCAGCAGCCTCTGCTGCCCTGGCTGGATATTACGGCAGTAGCGCTGCCGTTGGGACAGGCGATTGGCCGGTGGGCGAACTTCGTCAATCAGGAGTTATATGGGGTGCCTACCACGCTGCCCTGGGGTATTACGATTGATGCTGCGCATCGCATCGAACCTTATACCAGTATGGTGGCCTATCCCTCTACCTCGTTGTTTCACCCGCTGTTTCTCTACGAATCCCTGTGGAGTCTCGTCGCGTTTATCGTCCTGCTTCAGATTTTCCAGCGCTATCGAAGCCGTTTGCTGCCTGGTGATGTTTTCCTGCTTTACCTGGTTCAGTATTCGTTTATCCGCTTTATCCTGGAAGGTATTCGCGTGGAAGTCACGCTGATCGGTAATCTGAACCTGTCACAGGCGTTAATGGCAGTAGTGTTTGTGGCCTCGCTGGTCACATTGGTCTACCGGCATCGCTCTGGCGTAGTTCAGACCCCGCCAGAGCAACCGCAAACAGTTTCGGAAAAATCTTAACATCGGTCCGATTAAGAGCGATTTTAGGGACACATTGTGTGTCCCTTAGTCGCTTATCATTGGTGCATCGTGCAGGTAGGTGTCTTCGGTCAACTGCCTGAGCATAAAGTCGGCCACATCTGCCCGCGAGATGCGCGCCCCCGTATTCACGCCCACATAGCCTACGCGGTACTTGCCCGTATATGGCCCTTCGGTCAGCATCGGCCCACGTACAATCACCCAGTCCAGCTCGCTCTGGCGAATGAGGGCGGCCTGATTTTCGCCATCCTTCAGTACTGCGGGCGAGAGGGTCTTCAGCAGAAATCTGATGATGTGGTTGACCAGTTTAGGCTGGTCTTTGGGGTCGCCCACCCCCGCACCTGTCAGGCTGACCAGCCGGCGCACACCCTGCTTTTTCATCGCCGTGATGATATGACGCATGGCGGTTTCCTGCATATTGGGCGGCGTGTTTCTGGTATGCCCCAACATACTCACCACCGCGTCTGTCCCGGCAATGGTTTCTTCAACTTTCCCGGCATCCATAGCGTCCCCCTGGATAAGCTGTAATCCTGGGTTCTGGCGGGTCATTTTTGCCGGGCTGCGTACCAGCGCCTTAATTTCGTGCCCGGCGGCCAGTGCTTGTTCAATAAAAGGGGTGCCGGTTCGGCCTGTTGCGCCGAAGACTGCAATTTTCATGGTTGACCTCAACTTTTAACCTGTATCAGGCGGTATTGCCTGTGGATTATGAACTGTTCAGTCTGATTCTGTGATATACTCATCCAATAAACAAGTACGCATATTTTTCATACATACTCACGAAAATCATACTATTGGAGGTGGAGTATGCCTTATGAATGTCCGGTTGAGGCTACGCTGGATGTGCTGGGGGGCAAGTGGAAGCCGTTGATCCTGTTTTATCTGTTAGGTGGGACGAAGCGCTTTGGCGAGTTGAAACGCAGGATTCCCGGAGTGACCCAGCAAATGCTGACACGTCACCTGCGCGAACTGGAAGCACAGGGTATTATCCAGCGCGAGGTTTATAAGCAGGTGCCTCCCAAAGTAGAGTATTCTCTTACTGAACTGGGGTGGAGCTTGCAGCCGATTCTGATGCACATGCTCCAATGGGGTGAGGCGTACATGAAACACCTGGGACTACCCGTAGAGCCGCCCGCGGAATTCAGGATACATGAGACCCCAGCTTGAGCAACGCATCATGCGCGGCGCGGGCGACTTTCTCGCTCTGGTCATAGACAAGCGGCTCAAGGGCAGGGACGGCCCGTGTGTCGCCGACCTGCCCCAGTGACCAGATTGCCCCCAGACATACCCCATCATCCGGGTCTTGCAGCGCATCAATCAGGAGTTCAAAGCCTGCGGTAGACTGTACCCGCCCCATATAATAAATGGCGATCTGACGTACCAGCGGGTAATCATTGCGAGCGGCCTCAAAGAGAGGTTCGTCGGCATTCAGGAATTCCAGGCTGCGCACGGCGAGGTAGCGTACATGCGAATCCTGGTCGTAAAGTGCCGCGCGCAGAGTTTCAACTGTGAGGGTGCCATAGGCCAGTTGGATCACAGCAAAGGCGGCGGCGTGCTGTACGCTGTCGTTGCGGTCATACAGGGCGATGCGCAGGATGGGCACAGCACGCTGGTCGCCCACGATGCCTAATACCTCCGCCACCCGCCGCCTTACATCGGCATTTTCATGTTCCAGCAGCCGCACAAGCCAATCGGTCGCCTGGCGGTAATGATGCGCCAGCAGAATGGCAGACAGCGCCTCCGCAAATGTATCATGTGCGTAGGGGTCCATATCAGTATGCCAGAGTGCATTCACCAACGGCTCGACTGCGCTCAGGCCACAGGCAACCAGCGCCTGTACTGCTTCTGGCACATATTCCTCCGCCAGGCTTTCAATTAACCCCTGAATGCGACGCTGGTTAGACATGAGCTGGGAAAATTTTTCCTGGGTTTAAGATGCCGCGCGGGTCGAGCAGATTTTTGATGTCCCGCATCACATCCAGCGCGGGGCCATGTTCATTAATCATGTAGGGTGCCTTGCCAATGCCCACACCATGTTCTCCGGTGGCCGTGCCGCCCAGCGTGAGCGCCTTGAATACAATCAGTTTATTCATTTCCTGGCTCTGGCGATATTCGGCCTCGTTACCATAGGGAAATTCAACATGCACATTGCCATCCCCGGCATGACCAATCATGTAGGCTGTGACATTATTTTCACGTTTGATCTGTTCAACATAGGCGATCAGTTCAGGGTAGGTGCTGATGGGCACCGCTACATCGTTGATGAAGAAACCCATATTAGGGTGAGTGCGCACCATGATCTCGTAGGAGTGATGGCGGGCGTGCCACAATTGACGACGCTCGGTGGGGTCGGTGGTAGAGCGGAAGCTGACCGCGCCCAGTTCTTCGCAGATTTCCTTAACCATTTCCAGTCCCATCCCCAGCGATTCGTCATGTGCGGCGTGGAACTCCATAAAGAGCGTGACATGATCGCTCAGGTTCACCCCTTCGGCCTCGCGCAGCATCCGCGCATGAGCCGCGTCAATCAGCTCCAATGCAGCCGGGTCTAATCCACTGCCGCGCACCGCGACCACCGCCTGTACCGCATCCTCCACACTGTCAAATGCCGCCAGCGCTGCGCCCATAAACGGTGCGATAGGCACGAGTTTAAGGGTGGCCTCAGTAATGACACCCAATGTCCCCTCGCTGCCGACGAACAGATGCAGCAGGTCATAGCCTGCGGACTGCTTGACCGAACGCGAACCCACGCGAATCAGTCGGCCATCGGCCAGCGCGACCTGCATTTGCAGCACATTGTCTTTGCTCGCGCCGTATTTCACGGTGCGGATGCCCGCCGCGTTGTTGGCCAGCATTCCGCCGACGGTGGCATTTGCGCCGGGGTCTGGCGCGAAGAACAGGCCATGCCGCGCGAGCTGGGCATTGAGGTCTTTGTGGCCGATGCCGGGTTGGACCGTGACCTGGAAATCGTCGGCGTGCAGCTTCACGATCTGGTTCATGCGCTCGAAGGACATCAGGATGCCGCCGTACAGCGGGATAGGGTTGCCTTCCAGCGAGGTGCCCACCCCCCAGGGCGTGACCGGGATGTGGTGTTCGTTCGCCAGCCGCAGCACCTCTGCTACCTGTTCAGCCCTCTGTGGCCAGACGACGACCTCACTGGCATGGGCGGGATGCTGTGACTGATCGCGGGCGTGGAGGTCAATATCGGCCTGCGCCGTGCTGACATTGGTGCTCCCCAGGAGTTCGGTCAGCCGGTCAAGGATGGCGGGGGCTACTTTTTCAAAAACAAGGTCGGTAATCATGCGCGTCGTCTCCAAAGATTCATTTTAACAATGATAACGCGCTGTATGCGTAACCGTCGAGTGAAGACCGTAAAATGTGGTATGTCGGGTAGCTTACGCGTTTGAGGTTATCTGCGGTGAGGATCCTTGTGGTGCTGAAGGATCTCGGCGTGGCCTGCAATCATACGTTCGATTGCACCTCTTCCAGATGGCAGCCGACCGCAAATTCTCACAGAGCAGCCAGATTACCTACCCAAACCACCCGCGCCGCTTACGCATTTCAGCACTGCCGCCATGTGTGAGGGTCGTCAGTCCGCCACCCCACACATCGTAAATCGGGCGCAGCTCATCCAGCAGCATTGTGCGATCTCGTGAGACCGCTCGCCGCTGCGCCATGTCCCACATGCCCGCGTGCTGGCGGTAAAGTGCTTCTGCTGGTTCGCTTTCCAGCTCTTCATCCCACCGCCATTTTTCAGGATAGTAGTAGTAATAGAGCAGGTAGGGCAGCGGAGTCAGGGCCGATACGCCGCGATTGTGATACTCCCACAGGTCTGTGCCCACATGCGAGGCTGCCTCAGCGGCCAGAATCAGAGCCTGTGCTGAGAGCAGCATCCGGGACAGGCCATGCCCATCACCATGTGGCGCTGTCTCCGGCAGCTCTACCGTTTTGAGGATATAACCTTCAGGGTGAATGTCGTGGTCAATGATCTGTCTGAAGACCCCAACCGCCTGCTGAAACATATCCTCCTGCTCCAACACAATGCTGCTGACGAGATTGAGCGTATTCAGCCAGACATGATCGACGAAGGGCAGGTCAGCCAGAGGCCGTTGAGCGGCGTACAGGCGGGTGGTGAAGGCTTCCAACCACACGCTCTGATCGTGCCGGGCAGGGTGATCGCGCAGCATCTCGAAGCTCTGGGCGAGGATCATCAGTGTGGCGGCTTCCGTGAGGGTGGTTTGCGGCTGACCGGCTGTGGGGGTGATGGCCTGATACAACGCATCAAGCGCGGCTTCGCCTGCCTGAAGGTCGTCCACAAAGCGATAACGCAAGCCGCCATGCTGCGCGCGCGCCACATCGTCCGGCGGCGAATACGTATCCAGTAATGCCCAGGCTGCCGCATAAGGTTCAGCAGTGCGGCTCTGCTGTGCCTGCCTGACGTGTTCTTCCGTAAAGTATAATCCGTAGTGGGTAAACATGGACTTCACTAACTTATGAAAGATAATGAGATGTTCTGGAAGCTTTGTGAACGCTGTGTTTTGATAGTTTAGAATTTGCAATAGACGTTAAGTATAGCGTATTTTTGTGTCTCAAAATTGTATGGTACGATACGATAAGTAAAATTGCTGATCGGGTGGGCGGGTAATGAGCGATAATCCACAACAACCTCCATCAAATAAACCCGGAGATGGCTCGATGCGGTCGCCGATTCGTCCGTCACGCCCGGATACTGGTGCTATCCTGCCACCTTCTGATCTTGACATGGATATAGAAACCTTCACGCAGGCACAAATTCATGAAGACCCCCAGGCCGCGCTGGAAGCTCTGCGGCGCAAGATGGAACGGGTAGCCAACCAGTTTGCCGCCGGGGTGATTAATCGGGCGCAGTTCAATGCTATTTACGGCCGTTATAACGAGCAGCGCACGATTATCGAGCGTCTGATGGAACGTGACCCGGATAATCACGCCTGGCAGCAGGTGGCCGCCCCTGGCCACACCTCGTTTCTGATGGATCACTTCGCGGCGCGTATTCTGTATTTCGTCGTCTACCGCATCAATGTGCCCGCGCTGTTGATGATGGGCGGGCAGCAACAGCCGATTATGGCCGAAATTGAACCTGTGCTGCGCGCGCTCATCAGTATGCCAGACCGGCCTCGTGTGGGGCTGGCGCGTAAGGCGATGGGCAAAGGGCAGTGGATGGTGCTGGCGCTGGGAGAACATGCTGTTACGATTGTCCTCTTTATGCTGGAACCCTCCGCCGCACAGCTCAACCGTATCCGTGATTTGCATTCCGACTTTGAGCGGGCGAACCGCATGGCCTTACAGCGTAATACGCAGTCGCTGGATAAGATGGTCTTCCCGCAGCGCGCACTGGTCGAGTAAATGTACGACCACGACGAAGAACCGGACATCATTTATCTGCCGCCCAAAGAGGACGAAGCGCCCTACTGGACGCTCCGCCGTATTCTGTTTGTGGCCATCACGTTGATTTTGATCTTGGCACTGCTGGCGACTCTGGTCTGGCCGCTGCTGTGGCAGATCGCCAATCCGCCCCCGCCACCTCCCACACCGCCGCTGTCTAATGTGGGGTGGCCGTCGGCGGGATTATGGCCTGCACTGTAAACGTGGTGGCCTGTAGTTGCTCATCGGGTTTGAAGGAATAGCCCCATTTCCACATTTCCGGCGCTAGGATGGAGCGCAGAAAGCGGAGCAGGCGGCTGTCGTGCATCAGTAACCGCGCGAGTGGGGAAACCTGCTGGCTGAGGAGGTGTTTCAGCACACTCTCACCTTCGGGCTGCACCAGAAACCACTTGCCATCATACTCTGACCAGCCGTTATGGATCCCCACATAATAGACATAACCGCGCCCGCCTACCGGGTCGGGATAATAGCGCACGCTATCGAACTGGGTGTAATTCTCTCCCTGAGTTCGTAAATAACGCTTCAGTTCGTAGGCGGGCATCGAGTCGGGATTTTCAAATGGGGGATCAATCACACCACTTTGAAAATTTTCCAGTATTCCCATAGAAAGAGGCATCAGTGCCTGCGGATCGCTGACGATGATCTCACCTTCTATGCCCTCGCCGCTGATGATGACGCGGTTGGCGATGCCTTTGGTATTGGCGGGCAGCGCCAATGCAAGCAGCATCATAGTGAAGATCAAGATAGGATATACTTTTCGCATTACCGCTCTCCTGAGTAGTTTACTCTGGCATTACTACACCACTCAGGCAAGGGGTGTTCCCGGCTGCACTTGAGGCGGCACATGGCAACCATACCGAACTGTCCCTTCTACATGGCTGAAGGCTCATGAGTCATGACGGATGACCTGGAAGTCGGGGATCAGATTCTCGCGCTGGCTGGCGGTGATGGCGTGGTCGAGCGCGTCGTCATCGTCGCACAGGTGCGGGCAGTGTACGATCTCACTGTGGGGGAAGTGCACACCTTCGTGGTTGGCGATGGTGAGTGGGGGCGCATAATGTAGGTGTACTTGTCCTTGAAAAGGGGAGCAGACGATAATGCCACATCTTAGCGTAGCTGCGATTATCACCAGAACTGAAGATGACACACTGCAAATTCTGCTCACGAAACGTTCCACTAATCTGCATAACTTCCCTGGAGCATGGGTGATGCCCGGTGGGCATGTGGAAGAGTATGAGCTTCGTGACCAGGCAATCGTGCGTGAAGTAAAGGAAGAAACAGGGCTGAATTTTCACCCGACCCTATTCGGTGTTTATGATGAAATCTTCGAGGAGCGCGGGATTCATGCAGTTGTCACGGTGTATGAAGGCCCCTGTGATGGCGAAATAACTGCCGATGAGTATGAAGTCTCCGAGATCGGGTGGTACTCGCTGGATGCTGCGCTGAGTCACGATCTTGAGTTAGGGTTTGAACATCGAAAAATCATCACAGATTACGTGAATCGCAATAAGGGCGGATGATCCTCCTGGTCACCGCGATTATTCCAGCGATTCCGCGATGGCGATGGCTTGTGCCTGCGTGAAACGCGATTCCAGACGATAGGTGATGCCCCCCTCGAACCAGATCAGCACGTTATCACGGACAAGGTAGGTCTGTAGCGTGCTGGTGTACTCGCCACGCTGGTATTGCAGCAGATGCGGCACGGCAATCCAGACCGCAGGCTGGCCGTGAACCTCGGTGTTATGGGCCATGCTGACCATTTTGCCATAAGCAGGGGCATTCACAGGGCCAATCTGGTACAGCGCCAACTCGATGCTGTCCGGTGCATCAGGCGTTAACCAGACCAGAATGAGCGCCTGCCCGTCACTATCCTGGATATACACTCTGTCTGGCGTGCCGTAGTCCGACGGCAGGCGGGGTGTAAAGCGCACATGCGCTATCGCCTCTGTCAGGGTGGTTTCGCCTGCCAGATCAATCAGGCTGGTGGGCACAGAGGGGAGGGGTGGATGCTCACTAACCCAGATGCGCACCGCACCGATTTGCAGCAGATCAAACACGGTGGCACGAATGGGTGGGATCAGCAGCAGGCTGGCCAGCAGCACAAAAACGGCAGCCGTCCAGCGCAGGTAGAGACGAGCTGTTTCCTGTGGTGGTGCGGTGCGCAGGCGGGGAGTCAGGGGGTAGGGCAAATGCCGGACCGTGCGCTTTACGGTGTGTTCAAATTGTTCCATTTCATCCATACGGCTCATGTTTTCGTTCCTCCACCAGCAGCGGATAATCCCGCTCGACCACGCCGCGAAGCAGTTTCAGCGCACGATGCACTCGTGATTTCACCGTGCCCGCCGGGATATTAAGCGTTTCGGCGGTTTCACCAATTGAAAGTTCCAGAAAGTAACGCAGGTAGATCACTTCCTGCTCTGCGCTGCGCAGATGCCGCACCGCCCGCCACAGGGCATAAGCCTCGGCCTGCTGTTCGTTTTCGGCTGCTAGATCGGGCAGGCTGGCCTGCGGATCAGCGCGGGCATAACGCTGCAACGCTGCCCAATAGCGCCCGATGGAGCGCCTGCGATTGCGTACGAGGTTAGCAGTGATGCGCAGCAGCCATGGACGCAGTGCCCGTGTACTGTCGAAGCGATGCAGCGTGCGAAAGGCGCGGATAAAGGCTTCCTGCGCCACATCTTCTGCATCGTCGGCATCTCCCAGCATCAGATAAGCCAGCCGGAACACCGCCTCACGGTGACTCTCGACGAGTAACTGATAGGCGGCATCTTCTCCCTGGCGGGCGCGCTGGATGTACTCCGCTTCCACGTATGGGCCATCCTCGGTGTGTATCAGTATCCATCTATACTACACCTGGCACGTCCGCTAAGTTCCCAAAAAGTACAGATTGCTGATGAGATGCTGAAGATGGCTGACAGTGAAACTGGCTTTACAAGGGCAGGGCGGTCATTTCGTCCATGCTGCTGGCACAGATTACTCCGGCCAGTGCAAAAGCGATGATGCCCTTATTGCTCACCGCCAGTGTGCTTAAGGCTACCTGTGCAGGGGGTAGGTCGGCAATGAGCTGCAATTGAACGGCTTTCGCCATCAAATCCTCAGCATGGCGCTGGTGGGTGGCTTTGAGATTTGTCCCGTTGTAAAGCCGCAGCACGTTGGTTTCAGCATCGCAGGTGGCCAGCAAGCGCCCGCTGGAGGAAGATTCCATCCGGCTGACGGGGTAGTGCGTCAGCAAGCGCCTGCGCACCTGACCTTCACCATCAATGAGCACGATTTGCTGGCCATCACTTGCGAAAATGGAGCCGCCACCCTGTGCAACAGCAATGCTGTAACCGGTTTCCGGGCGGGTTTGCAGTCCGATGTTGAACACCCCAATGGGCGTGGCTTGCTGGAAAAGATGCAGGCAGCCATTGTCATCCAATGTAGCGATAAGCCCTAGAAAGCGGTCAAAACCGAGCGTTACAAATTGTGCCGCCCGAGTCTCTAACAGCTCTTCACGGCCTTCTGTCACCAGCCGCAGACCTGTGCCCTGCTGGTAAAGCTGGATACGTCCGTCACCGCTCAGGTAAAGCTCACCGAAGCGTGTGGGGAGGTGGGGCAGGATGGCTTTATTCGGTGCGACCAGCCCGGCCAGGTATTCCTGCCAGCCTGCATCCAGTGGGGAAGGGACTTCGGCCTCTTTTAATGTGTGTTCGCCCATCTGGATTCCTGTTTCCAGGTCAAGATAATAGACCCTGCCGCGTTGAAGCCACGCAGCCAGCAGGGGTGTTTTGCCAGGCAGGATGTGCAGACGGTGAATCGCCTGATTGGACAGATGTAAGCGCCATCCCATAACAGCTTCTTGGGTTAATTTGGGATAAAGTTGGGATAAATGTAACGTAGGCGGATTGAAAAAGCAATTCGTGATGCGGTGTCAGCGGCTGTCGGCCAGCGCGGATGAGGTGATTTTGTGACCGTAAGCCTCCGAAAAATTAGCCATGTGGCCCATGCGTAATAGGTAATTTCCGCTATCATGAACGCTAAACAAATGATTCATATCACAGGTCGGTCATGTCATGCGCGCTCAAGGTTTTGATCTATTGAATCCACTTCCCGGTTGGCTCCGCTTTCGCAACATTGAAACAGGGGTCGAGATCGACATTAACCCATGTGACGAGACCCATCAAAGACTGCTACCCTTTTATGGTCAACATCCTGATTGGCGGCTGATCGCAGAAGAATCTATGCCGTCCTGATCTGGGGTGCTGCATCATAAATGCACTCTCTGAAACTTATTCCCCCGGCACAGCGACCCGAATACGCCCCCGTGGCGCAGTGACAATATAGCGTACCTGAATTTGGGCATCGTCAATATTGCGGGCTTCTAGTACATCGCCCACCAGGAAATTATAGATGTTGGGATCATAAATCGGCTCGATCCCGCTGCCTTCGCGGTTCAGTTCCAGTCGCGCGCCCACTTCGGGTGGGATAAACAGGGTGATATCCCCATTACGTACCGCCAGTGTGCCGAGGCTGTCCCCTGGCTGAGAGCCAAGCGGCTGATAGACTGGCAGTGTGACCAGCGCATCACCCTGCTGTAGGTCGATATTCATGCGCTCAATGTTCAGCGTACTGGTGTTCAGTGTTATATTCCCCTCAGATACCGTAAGCTCGATATCCAGCGGCAGGCCAGCCGGCAGCGCCAGGCGCAATGTGCCCCGGCCTATATTTTCCAGCAGTGGAAAGGGATTGGCCTGTGCTTCGAACAGTGTGAAGGTCGCGGCAGCACCTTCTTCAAGGTAAACTGCCTGGATGCGGCTTTCGATACTGCCCATGAAATCGCCTCGGATAATCCGATTGGCGCTCGTCGCCGGTACGATTTCAATGGTTGAGGCACGCGTGGTAGCACGTAAACTCAGCAGGGTGATGTTCTCACCAATAACCTGCTCGACTGTTTCCTGATGATCGCTGCGCTGTTCGCTGGCACGGGTGGAGAAGGCTACCACCCCCACCCCGCCTACCAGTGCCAATGTCAGGAGCAGGGCGATGCCGCTGCCAAAGGTAACGCGCGGGCGCAGGAAGATCGCCAACCCAGCCAGCACCAGCAGCGCAGGCCATGAACGGGCTACCAGATCATAAATGCCCGGCGGGATAACCTCTAATACACGCAGCACCAGCACCAACGCCAGCGCCAGCAGCACGATACCCCATAACAGGTTCGTCCGTCGTGGTACACGCATCAGCACTTAACCCCTTACCTGCCGCAGAAAAAAGACAAGACTTAATGCCAGCAGCAGGGTTGGCCAGTATAACGGCAGATCAGAGGTTGCCCACACCACCCAGCCTGCACCTGTGAGCAGCATAGCGACAATAATCAGCAGCAGCCAACCTGTACCGCGCCGCCTCCGAGTCAGAAGGGATTCCTGCGGGATAGCGATCCACAATCCCAGGTAGAACAGTGCAAAAGCGCCCAGGCTGAGCACAGAAAGCAGCGCAAACAAAAAGCGGAGCGGCCACGCGCCAAATGGCAGCAGCGCCCCCAGTCCTCCACACACGCCGCCCAGCACACGGTCGGTAAAGCTTCGATACATGAATGGTCTCTGACGATCAAATTAATGCTAAAACTATACGCTACGGGGGGCTTTCTAGCAAGCGCTAACGCGAGGCGCGTACAAAGCGGATGACGACACGCGCCCGCCCGAATTCCAGCTCGTCACCATCACGGAGGCGATAGGTGCGTCCAGGGGTCAGCTCATAGCCATTGATGCGGGTGCCGTTGGTGCTTTCCAGGTCTTCGATATGCAGCGCGCCATCGTCATAGGTGATGATGGCATGACGGCGGGAAACCCCGTTACGTACACCTTCGTAGGGGCCGAGATCGAGATCAGGCAGCACCTCACCCTGCGAGTCGTGCCGCCCTACCAGCATTTTCTCCTTGATCTGAAGGCCGAAACTGGTGCGGTTTTCGCCGCCGATCTGCACCAGCAGGCGCCAGGGTGGTGCGACCACATTCGGTGGGGGTTGTGGTCCACGATCAAGCATTGGGTCACCGCCGCGTTTTGGGCGCAATACATCGGTGTTCCCCTTTTTAAGATCACCCGGCACGATATGTTATCCTCAATAATATAGAAAGTAATGATCTATAAGTAGTTTGACTGCATAAGCGAGAATTTGCAATAGGCGGTCTGTACCGTACAATGGGGCGGTGATAAGGAGACAATTTCAATGCGTTTAAAACGGTTGTGGAGTGCCCTGGCGCTGGTGATTTTGCTGCTGGTCAGCGGCGGCACCTCTGCTCGTGAAATCCTCCAGGGAGATGTGTGTACGCTGGAGGCCGAAAGAACCATCTCAGGCAATCTGTTCGTTTTTTGCCGCACGTTGATTGTGAATGGACAGGTAGAAGGCAGTTTGATCGGCGCGGCATTGAATACCGAACTTCGTGGCAGTGTGCGGGATGATGTTTATTTGCTGGGCGGCCAGCTTGATGTCTATGGTACGCTAGGTGATGATTTGGTTTTTGGGGGTGCTGTGCTGCGAGTTCATCCACAGGCCATTTTTGAAGATGAACGTGCCGACCTGCTGGCGGCCAGCCTGAGTACGACACTGTTCAGCGGAGCAGTGATTCCCAATAACGTTACTAATGCCGGTTATCAACTGCTGCTGTTTGGTGATGTGGGGGGCGAGGTAAATTTCTGGGGTGCAGCACTGACTGTCGCCGGAAGTGTCACACGGGATGTCGAGGCACAGGTAGGCGATTCGCAGAGTGGTGATCCCTCCCAGGTACAGACCCTGCTTATTCCCTTACGCTTTCTTAATTTTGATCTGGAGCTGATGAACCCCGGCCTGATCGTGCCGGAGGATGCCGTAATCGGCGGGACGCTGCGCTACACCGCACCCTCACCGGGCCGTGTTGACGGCCAACTGGCCGAAAGCCCTGTGTATATACCCGTGGTAGTCGCACCGGATTTCACGCAGATTGACCTTGCCAGCGAGAATAACCTGGCCTGGTTGGGGAATTATGTGGTGCAGGTGATCCGTGAGATGATTACCCTGGGATTGATCGGGGTGCTTGGCCTGGCGATGATGCCCCGTCAGCTTCAAGCGCCGCTCTATAACCTGCGCCAGCGCCCACTGAGCAGCCTGGGTATTGGAATTCTGGCGTTTATCGTGTCTTTTGGAGTCTGGCTGGTTTCGGCCCTGCTCCTTTTAATCATCGTGTTTATCTTGCTGGCGCTGCAAATGACAGATCTGGTGCTTATCAGCTTTATGGCGCTGGGCGCAGTGGATATTGGCGGGGCAAGCCTGTTTTATTTTGTGGCGATTTATGTATCCAGAGTGGTCGTTGCTCTGGGCTTGGGCCGTGTGGTAGTGCGTTTAGTCCTGGGTGACGACGGCAGTGCCCGTATTGCTTATATCAGTCTGGGGGTGGGGGTTGCCATAGTTGCTTTGCTGGCGTGGCTGCCGCTGGTGGGGAGTGTCATTACGGCACTGATTCTGGCGCTGGGTCTGGGCGCGGTGACAATGGCCGGGACGCGCATTCAGTTCCGCGAGCCACCCCGCGCGCAGGCACAGGGGGCTGTAGCGCTGCCCACCCGGATGGTTGCACCGCGGCAAATTCCGCCACCCCCGGTCATTGAGGACAAACCAAGCCCACCTGGGACGGATAATTTACCGGATGGCTTTAACTGGTGGGACGAAGAACAACATTAGAGATCGTCTAGATCACCATTGCGTAACGAGATCTCGAATGCCCGCCCGACGAGCAGAATTTGCTCAATCCACATGGCGACTTCGTCTTCGCTGGCATGTTCCAGCATGGATTCGATCAGATAATCGGGGGAACTGAACATGACCTCGGTGGCCAGACAGGATGTTGCCTGTGTTACGGAATCCCGGGCTGCCGGGGGATTGCCTTCCATCAATTTGGCGAACCAGCGCTCAACAATAGGATGTACCTGCTCACACGACGACCCATGCCCAAGTTGTTGATCGGCCATATCCTCGAAAGGTGTAAGCCAATCTGGCGGCGGAGTTTCATGCGACTGAGCGGCTTTGCTTTTCTCGCCTTTGCTGTTCTTCACAGGTATTCTCCCCGGTTAAAGAATGTGACTGTATCAACATTTTAACAAAAACACAACCAAAATCAAACACAAAATTGCGTGTTATCTCTGTTTAAGCGGTTTCATCTTAGCACAGGCCTCCTAAAAGACAAATAAAGATAACCTACTAATTGCGTTTAGGTAGAGTTAGAAGCGTTAGCTTCAGGATACAGGCTTTCTGGTGAAAAAAATCCTAAAATCGTATGAAAATCTCTAAGACTAATGGGGGATCTGGCGGCGCAGCCTATATAAAGGTTTACCCTCACCTACCCAATCATGGCCTATAATAGAGCAGGGTTCTCTGCTATAGTCGGGTATGAACTTGCTGAACGATGGACGCTTATGAGTAAACAGAAATGGCTTATCGCCGGGCTGGGGATTCTCATCAGTCTGGTTTTTTTAGGGTTGGCCTTCAGTAATCTGAGCCTGGATGACGTGTGGCTGAATATCCGGCGTGCCAATATCCTGTGGCTGTTGGTGGCGACCGGGGTCTTTTTTGTATCTGTGGTGGTCATTGCGCTGCGCTGGCAGTTTCTGCTGCGCAGCATCCAGCACATCCAACTGCGCGATCTGACGGCACTGGTGCTGATTGGTTATGCCGGGAATAATGTCTACCCCTTCCGCAGCGGCGAGATTTTACGCATTATCCTGTTACAACGTCGTTATCATATCCCCGCCGCGCGCAGCACGATGACGATCATCGTCGAGCGTGTCTTTGAC
>JBGSXK010000200.1:0-9929 GCA_041751455.1 Anaerolineae bacterium | reverse complement strand
TTACCGGACACACTTGGCCTGTGGGTCAACGCGCTGCGTTCCGGTTACAGTGTGCTGCAATCCATGGAAGCGATTTCGCGGGATGCACCAGAGCCAACCTCTACCGAGTTTAAGCGTGTCGTGCAGGAGGTCAGCCTGGGTATTGACCTGGCCGACGCACTGCTGCATCTGCTCAACCGCGTGGAAAGTGAAGACCTTGACCTGGTGATTACAGCCGTTAATATCCAGCGTGAAGTTGGTGGTAATCTGGCCGAAATTCTCGAAATCATCAGCCATGTGATCCGTGAACGCATTAAACTCAAAGGCGAAATTCGTGTACTTACGGCTCAGGGTCGTATCACAGGCTATCTCATCAGCTTCCTGCCTATCATCCTGGCGTTGTTTCTGTATACTATTAATCCCACTTATATGGGACACCTGTTTGAAAACCGGACCTGTGGCTGGCCCTTGTTGGGCGTCGGCCTGGCGCTCATCGGCATCGGCGCGACAATGGTGCAGAAGATCGTCCAAATTGATATTTAACGGATAAACACTATGAATATCATTGTTCCACTTGTTATCGTGTTAGGTTTATCCCTCGTTGGCGGACTGCTCTATGTCGGGCTGCGTGACGACCGCAGCCGCGATCCGCTTCAGGAACGGCTGGCACAGTTTGGCGAGCGCGAAGTCCCACAGTCTCTGGAAGATATCGAACTTTCACTCTCTTTCCGTGACCGTATTCTTGTGCCGACATTACGCCGCCTTGCCGATATCACGGTGCGCTTTACGCCAGAGAAACAGGTAGAGGAAATGCGCCGGTTGATTGAGCTGGCAGGAATGTCGGGCAATATGGAGCCGACCACTTTTCTCGCCTTGCGCATTGTAGCAACAGTCGGACTGGCCTTGATGTCTTTTCTGCTGTTTTTCGTTCTGTCGGCCAATACACCAGCTACCCAGGCTATCCTTTATACCCTGGGTGCGGCAGCCCTGGGTTATTTCTTCCCGCTGCTATGGATACGCAGCAAGATCAGCAAACGTCAGAACAATATTGTCCGAGCCTTGCCTGACGCGCTTGACCTGCTGGTGATCTGTGTGGATGCCGGCCTGGGCTTCGATATGGCAATGGGCAAAGTGTATGATAAATGGGATAACGACCTGGCAATTGCCTTTGGGCGTGTCCTGCGCGAAATCCAGCTCGGCAAATCCCGCCGCGAGGCCATGCGCGATATGTCACAGCGTATGGATGTACCTGATGTCACCAGTTTCACGGCGGCGGTCATCCAGGCGGACAGCCTCGGTGTGAGTATGGCTACCATTCTGCGAGTGCAGTCTGACCAGATGCGTGTCAAGCGCCGCCAGCGTGCCCAGGAAA
This sequence comes from Anaerolineae bacterium, assembly GCA_041751455.1. GTDB lineage: Bacteria > Chloroflexota > Anaerolineae > Aggregatilineales > Phototrophicaceae > JAIOHN01. The sequence goes on along the minus strand of JBGSXK010000200.1, from coordinate 8,578 downwards.
AAGCCCATCAGGCTCCGGTAAAAATGATGATTCCTATGGTGCTGCTCATTTTCCCGTCCATCTGGATCGTGCTGCTTGGCCCCTCGGCCATTATTCTGTTTACCTCTCCCCCGCCAGGGCTTTGATACACGCAGCCTGAGCTGCTGTTCATCTATCCGACAGTCTGTTTGCACAGGAACAACTGATATGCCGGATATACAACCGGAATTACAAACCCATCTGCTAATCTCAGAAGCCCAGCCAAAACCTGGGCTTCTTACGTCTCATAGCCGTCTTATGCGCTGGCTGAATTTATGCTTAGACCTGCTTTATCCGCCGCGCTGTGCTGGCTGCCAGCGGGTAGATACTTACTGGTGCGCACGCTGCCAACAGGATACAGAGGCGATACCGCTGCTACTGACCACTCAAGCACGGTCACCCCTGCGGTCTATCGCCTCCACAGCCATTCATGATGGTTTACTGCAACAGGCCATCTGGTCGCTTAAATATGAAAACTGTCCTCCACTGGCCGACCCGCTCAGTCATCGCCTGGCGGCCCGGCTTCTGGCTCTGGATTGGACGTTCGACATACTTGTGCCCGTGCCGTTGCACACTAGCCGCTTACGTGAACGTGGTTATAATCAATCTCAACTCCTGGCAGCACATTTGGCGCAGCAGGTGAGCCAGCCCTGCCTTCCCACAGCAGTCCACCGCCAGCGGCAGACCACGGCCCAGGTCGGACTTAGCGCGCTTGAACGGCAAACCAATATGCAGGATGCGTTTATCGCCAATCCGCAGCTCGTTTCTGGAAAAACCCTTCTCTTAATCGACGATGTCTTCACTACGGGCGCGACGCTCGCGGCCTGTGCCCAGGCCGCGCTTGATGCTGGTGCAGTGGCGGTTTATGGTCTCACCCTGACCACAGCCAGAAATTTTAACTCGTAGTATTAAAGGAGGTACACGATGGATGTGATTATCAAGGGACATAATATCCGAGTGACCGAGAGCCTTGAGGATTATACACGCAAAAAGGTCGGCAAACTGGATCGCTACCTGCCCAATATCCAGGATGTACGGGTTGACCTTACCAATGAAAATACCCGCCGCGGCGGCGATCTGGTCTCTGCGCAGATCACCGTGCGCCACCAACGCGGTGCTATCCTCCGCGCAGAAGAAAGAATCTCCGGCGATATTACTAATGCTATCGACTCCGCCATCGACAAAATGTATCGTCGGATTCAGCGCTTTAAAGGCAAGCGCATTCGCAAAGGCCGAGAGCGATTTCTTGCCACCCTGGAAGAACTTGATCTTGCCGAGGCCATTCCCGATGTCGAGGAATTTGTTGATGAATACGGTGTGGAAATGGAGGAAATGCCCGAAGTGCCGGCCAGCCCCATCGAGCGCCGCAAAGTCGTTGAGCTTTCCCCCATGAATGAGGCTGAAGCGATTGAACAGATGGAGTTACTTGGTCACACCTTCTTCGTCTTCTTTAACATTGAAGACGGCGCAATCAATGTTCTCTACCGTCGCCAGAATGAGGGTTATGGCATTATCGTGCCCAATCTGCCATAAGCTACACATAGCATAGGCACCATCAGGACAGGCGGATGCTCCTGCCTGTCCTGACATTTCAGCCTGGTTCCCCTTGATTTGCCCACAATCTGCGCAGCACACGATATTTACGCAGCTCGTACCATGCCATCAGCAGGCTCAGGCGCAGCCCATGTACACCATCCTCGTACCCCTTCAACGTCACGAAGCGCCACCAGAATTGTCGCAACGGCTGTAACAGATAGTTCTGGGGTTTCGGCTGGATCTCCTGCTCAAACAGAATTTGCGCATCATAAGCGCTGTAAGACTTCTGCTTGCGATGAAACTGTGCCACATCAGTATAATTATAATGAATGAGTGGTTGCGTCAGCGTCCCCTCCGCCCCACGAACAAGCACCACCTCATGCACCTGCCGATCCGGGTCATAATAAGCCTGGCCTAAGCGCAGCAGTCGTGTCTGATAATCGGGATACCACCCTGCACCCAGTGTCAACCTGCCGAAAATATAATTGTGCCGGGGCACACGCCATGCGGCATAATCTGGATTGTGTATAACTTCGAGGATTTCCTCGGCCAGTTCACCCGTCACCCGCTCATCTGCATCCACAAAGAGCGCCCAATCCGCTTGGGCAGTCGCGGCCAGAGCAGCATTACGCTGGCTGGCATAATTTAAAAAAGCATGCTGGATTACATGCGCGTTATTCGCTTCAGCAATCGTCACTGTTTCATCCGTGCTGTAGGAATCAAAAACAATTACTTCATCGGCAAACCACAGGCTGCGCAGGCATTCACCGATATGATCAGCTTCGTTAAAGGTGAGAACAATGGCCGTCAGGTTCATGACTTCCCCAACGCCATCCGCTCAACAGTCTTATAAGCCTCCAGCAAGGCCGCGCGCTGCGCTGCTGGGCAGTCACCTAGCTGACGCATTTTCCGGCGCATGCCCAGCGCCACCATGCGCCGCGCCAATCCTGATTTCCAGGCGGGATGATGTTTTTCGTACAGTCGTAAACGGCTGGCCCACAGGTGAATAAAGCTCTGCGGGCGCGCCTGCCCGGTGCTTTGCCCGCTCAGGTGAATAATCCGTGCCGCAGGCACGCAGCAAACATCCCATCCTGCGGTATGAATACGCCATGCCCAATCAATTTCTTCACAGTACATAAAAAACTGCTCGTCGAACATCCCCGTCTGTTCAATCACCTCACGCCGCAGCATCATCGTCGCACCCAGCGTAAAATCGACCCTGAACGGCTTCCCTACTTCATACAGGCGGCGTGAATAACGCCCGTTAAACGCGCTGTCATAGAGCCGGGCAGGAGTCGGAAAAAACTCTGCCCACAACTGACGTAAGCCCGGAAACCGAAAAGCCCCATGCTGGAAGCGACCATCTTCATAAGCCAATTGTGCCCCAACCAGACCAATGCGGCTCTCCGCCAACAGCGCTTCATATAACGCCCGCGTCGCGCCTGGCACCGTGAGGGTGTCCGGGTTAAGCAGATAGATGGCCTTTGGTTTCGGCGCAGCAGGTAAGCCTGTATCCCCAAAACCCATCCGGTGCAGCGCCAGATTATTTGCTCGGCCAAAGCCCAGGTTTTCCTGGCTGGCAATCAATTGAACCTGAGGAAAAGCATCAGCAATCGCCTGCGCTGTGCCATCTGCCGAGGCACTATCTACTACATAAACTTCGGCGAGGGGGCCGTGGGCTTCCAGGTCGGCATACAGGGTTGCAAGCGCATTTAAAGCCAGGTCACGTATGTTCCACGTGACAATCACTACTGCCAGATCTACCATTAACTGCCTAACTGTGCGAAGTTCAACCCGGTACTGTTCAGAAATTGACTCAAAGAGGCAAAGGCTTCCGTGTCAACCCGTTCTAACCTGCTTTGCCCCAGCAGAGGCGTAAGAGACACAGCGATTTCCGGATTGGCGGCCAGCGCCAGCAGCGCGTCCGTCAGCCGCAATCGCTCCCCCAGCGGCAAATTAATTGGATACATCAGCACGCCATACGGCAGCGATGGTGTGCTGCCCACCACAACCAGCTCATTTCGCAGCGCACCACTCAGATCAGCAAAATCGCTTTCGGCGATCCCGGTAGCGCTGCAGGCACCCTCGGCGACAGCGGCTATCAGAGCGTCTTCGTCGGGATAGTCTGTTACTGCTTCCAGGTTATGCAGTGGATCAAGAGCATTCGCCTGCATCAAAAGTGCAGGAATTAGCCAGCTATAATAATCTTCCAGTCCCAGGCGGCAGAAATTCCCACCGCTCAATTCCTGAACACTATCTATATTCACAGCCCGGCTGGCGACGATTTGCCCCCTGTCACCATTTTGACCATTCCGCTCCACTTGCAGCACCGGCACACCACATTCCTGTGCCATCGCCGCCTGATAGCTCACGCCATCCAGCCATGCCACGGTGACCTGTGTAGGGCTGGAATCGCAAAGCGCCGCCAGCGCTTCCGCGTAGCGATCCACCACCGTCACCTCCACCGCCAGCCCGGACTCCACCTGCAAAGCATTCACAAACTGCGTAATCTGGAAATCCGTCACCAGGCTGCGCGCCACAGCCGACCCTGCTGGACGCAACACCATACGAATCGGGTTTTCCTCGATTCCCGGCGGCACAGAAGTTGCCACTGCGGGCAGCGGCGTAGAACGCGGCGTGGGCGTGGCAGTAGACTGAATCAACGGCCCCTGCACACCTTCCGCACGGCGACAACCCGCCAGCAGCACCACCACCAGCAGCATAAACACCCATCCAGGGGACATCTGGCGCTTAATAACGCACTCTCCTGCTCAAACCCCAACATTCAGCACTCAAGCTAATGGTACAATCGTTCACCTATCAGAGCAACTTAATTCTCACTGGAAACATCCACAATCTCAACCTCACGGCTGCCCACATTCTGGTTATAGACCGCCACATCCTCGTGGATCAGACCTGCCCAGCAGTTTTGCGGGTTACGTGCTTCCATCTCGGTCATGCGCACCGCCCCCCAAACTACTGCCCGTGCCCCGGCAGGTAAATAACGATAAATATTGCCGCTTGCCAGGTCCATCTCCTCGATCAGGTCTTCATCAGTACCAATTGCCCAGCGCCAGGGATAATCCGACTCTGCCGTCATACAGTCCAGCCCCACACGCCATGCGCCGGACTCATCAAAGGCTTTGAAGGTCGCCGCCCGCTGTGTCTGCTGGTAGACCGTCCCGGGTGGTGGGCCACTCGTGCGGATCGGAATCTCACTGTAATTTTCGACAGTCACCTTGAAGACCAGCAGATAGCCTCTACTGATGGTAATGGCAGTCATGCGCAGGTCTTGTGGGTTATCCGGCACTGCGATCAGCTCGCCCAGCTGTTCGGCATCCGTGTAAAAGCGCTCATTATAAGGTGCAACCGCGAAAACCACATCAACGCCCACCGACTGCGGCACAATCTCCGCGCGGGGTTTACCCCCATCTTTGATGGTCAACTGGGCTGTCTGCTGGATCACCTGCCCTTCATCATCCTGTGCCATCACCACTACCGGATAGATACCATCCGGCGGCGGATCAGCCCCCAGGTCAACCCCACCCTCATAATCAAAAGTGTGCCGTCCGGACTCACCCAGTTTGCGGCCTTCCTGACGCGGCGAAATATACAGGCGCTGACCATTCTCGTCCAGCAAAAACACCTGTAAATCTGCCTCTTTTTCCAGGTAAACATTGATCGCTGCCCTGTCGCTCACACCATCCTGATTGGGAGTGAACACCTCCGGGTAAATCGTGAACGTGGAAATTTCCGGCAGCGGCGAATCTGCATCCTGCACTGTCAGCGTACCGCTGTGCTCATCTGTGTCTCCACTTTCGCTGTCCACCGCCTGCAAACGCCAGGTATAGGTGCCATTCGGGATCAGCCGCCGCATCACATCCCCAGCAATCGTCTCACCCGGCAGCACATAACCATCCACCACACCACTGAAATCGACCCCATATTCATCAGGGATTCGCGCCTGATCGTGCCGGAAGGTAAAAATCGTGCCGTCCTCCGCTTCAAAAGTAAGCGTGATCCGTGCATTACGCGACAGCCCATACCGGAAGGTCGTCACATCATCGCTGCCATCGGCGTTCGGCGTAATTGTGTCCAGCGAGAACGCCGCCGAGGTGATAAGTGGTAAATCAGGCTGCAAAACGGCCTGACCGATCACCACCATCAGCAGCGCGATCATCACTGCTGCCAGGGCCGTTAATATCACAGAAACCCGCATAGCAATCCTCTCTCATGCAGAGCCACCAGAAGCCTTTCCCGTCCGGCGGCTTCACCCAGCGTGCAACTTGCGTCCCCATTTTACCAGACTCGTACTAAACGACCACGCCCGGCTAAAACAAGTGTGCGCACAAAGCTTTACCACAGGCACAGTCTGAGGTAGACTTCCATCGCATAACCCTGCACTAAAGGGTAAGGAGTCGATTTCCATTGAGTAACAAAAACGGAACCGGTGAGTTTTACAGTATTCCTAACACAGAACCGGATGAAGACGGTCTCATCACCTGCCCGGTCATCCCTTTAGAGGGCCTGGTGATTTTCCCCAATGTGGTGACACCCTTGTTTCTGGATAACCCTCGTGCAGTGCAGGCCGCCGAAGCAGCCATTGACAGCAGTCGCACGGTGATCGGTATCGCCCAGCGCAATCCCGTTGAACGTGATCCCGGCGCGGACGACCTCTATACTGTCGGCACAGAGATCGCGCTGGGGCGTATTCTTAAAATGCCTGATGAGAGCAATAGTGTGCTGGCCCAGGGGCGGCGGCGCATGGAAATTGTCGATTTCGTGCAGTCAGAACCTTATCTCATCGCACGTGCGCGCCTGATCGAAGAGCAGACTGACATTACGCCGGAACGTCAGGCGATGATGAAAGCCGTTGTCAATCTCTTCCGGCGAGCGGTAGACCTGAACGCCAATGTCCCCGAAGATGTACTGGTATATGCCATCAATGCCGAAGACCCCGGTTGGCTGTCCGATCTTGTCACATCAACCCTGACCATCAACAGCGATGAAAGCCAGCGTGTGCTGGAAATCCTGGATACGGGTGAGCGCCTTAGCCATGTCGCCATGCTGCTGGGCAAAGAGCTGAGCGTACTGGAACTGGAAGATGAAATCAGCGCACAGGTGCAGCAGGAAATGGACCGCAGCCAACGCGAGATGTACCTGCGTGAGCAGATGCGTGTGATCCAGACCGAACTGGGCGAAGGCGATATTTTCCAGCAGGAAATTAACGAAATCCGCGACCAGATCACTGCGGCGCACCTGCCCACCGAAATCTATGATCGAGCGATGAAAGAACTCGCCCGCCTCAACCTCATGCCGCCTATTGCGCCCGAAGTGGGGATGATCCGCACCTATATCGAGTGGCTCACCGCGCTTCCCTGGGATAAGGAAAGCGATGACAACCTCGATGTGCGTCATGCCAAAACCGTTCTGGATGAAGAACATTACGGCCTGCCCAAAGTTAAAGACCGCATCCTGGAATATATCGCGGTGCGCAAGCTGGCAGGCGAAAAAATGGACAGCCCTATTCTCTGCTTCGTCGGCCCACCCGGTGTCGGTAAGACATCGATGGGCAAAAGTATCGCCAAAGCGCTTGGACGCGAGTTTGTTCGCGTCAGCCTGGGTGGTGTGCGCGATGAGGCCGAGATTCGCGGCCACCGCCGCACTTACATCGGCGCGCTACCGGGCCGCATCATCCAGACTATGAAACGCGCCGGGACAATTAACCCGGTATTTATCCTGGATGAGATCGATAAGCTCGGCATGGACTTTCGGGGAGACCCAGCAGATTCGCTGCTGGAAGTCCTCGACCCGGAACAGAACTATGCCTATTCTGACCATTATCTCGAAGCGCCTTATGATCTGTCCAAAGTGCTTTTCGTCACCACCGCCAACGATCTCGACCCGCTGCCTCCGGCTTTGCTTGACAGGCTCGAAATTATCGAGTTCCCCAGCTATCTGGAGGAAGAAAAAATCGCTATCGCGCAGCAATTTTTGATCCCACGGCAGCTTGAATCACATGGACTGGAGAATGCCAAAGTCCATTTTGAGCTTGGCGCGCTGCAAACTATGATCCGCGAATATACCTATGAAGCGGGTGTGCGGAATCTCAAGCGTGAAATCGCCAATATCTGCCGCAAGGTAGCCCGATTGGTGGCGGAAGAAAAACGTTATCCCCACGAAATCGTCTCCAGACATGTGGTGCGCTACCTGGGACCACCCTATTACATTGGCACCCGCACCCTGGAAGAAGACGCGGTAGGGGTGGCGACCGGCCTGGTGTGGACCTATGGCGGTGGCGACATCACCATCATTGAGGTTTCGCTGCTGCCGGGCAAGGGCAATCTGACCATGACAGGCAGCCTGGGGGATGTGATGCAGGAATCGGCACAGGCTGCCCTCAGCTATGTCCACTCACGTGCGGAGGATTTTGACCTCCCCAATGACGACTTCGAGAATTATGATGTCCACATTCACGTGCCTGAGGGTGCAGTGCCCAAAGAAGGCCCTTCAGCAGGCATCACCCTGGCAACCGCCATCATGTCAGCCTTTATTGAAGGGAAAATCCGCAGTGATTTTGCCATGACAGGCGAAATAACCCTGCGCGGTAAAGTCTTACCTGTGGGTGGGGTCAAGGAAAAAGTGATGGCCGCCCGCCGGGCACGCATCAAAAATATCATCCTGCCCCAGCACAACGAGAAAGACCTTGTAGACATCCCCAAAAAGGCGCTGGGTGACCTCAACATCTTCCTGGTGGATAACATGCAGCAGGTCTTCGACCATGTGCTGCTCCCACCGCCCGCCGAAGGGCGCAGGCGTGATATAAATCGTGACGATGAGGAAGAACAGGAAAAGGCGGAGCAAAGTCAGGAATCATGAGCAGCTCTGTAGATGATGTCTGGCAGGCAATTCAGAGTGGGCGGGGGACGCGCCTCGACTGGTTTGGTGAGCAAATTACCCCGGCAGCCATCGCGGCCACTATGTCCGCGATGGCAAATACGCACGGTGGAACTATTCTCATCGG
>JBGSXK010000199.1:0-2757 GCA_041751455.1 Anaerolineae bacterium | reverse complement strand
CAACAAAATAAACGTGCCCCAATCCATTGTAGAGCCTGTCTCGTAAAAGCAGCGTTACACAATTATGATCTACCGAGTATAGAGGTAGATTAACATCCTCTATAGAACAGGTAAAGGCTAAATTTTATCGAAGTTACTATTTTGGGTTATACTAAGGGTAACCAGAGTAAACTATAAATCAGGCGCTCGTCGGATGACGTGCAGCCGCTTGCTGGAGGGGTAAAACCGAATGGCTGAGATCAACGTCACCCGGCGCGAGCAGGTGACTCTAGTAGAGGTAAATGGTCGCGTGGACAGCTCCAATGCCGATGAGCTGGGTGGCACTCTGATGGATTTAATCGAGCAGGGTCAGCACTGGCTGGTGGTTGATCTTTCCAGCGTGGATTACATGAGCAGCGCCGGACTGCGTGAGCTTGTTTCTCCGTTGAAGCGTGTCCGCCACGAAAAAGGTGATATTCGCCTGGTTCAGCCTTCACCCAGAGTAAGTGAAGTGCTGGAAATGACCGGCCTGGATACCATTTTTCAGATCTACAGCTCACAGTCAGAGGCATTAGGCAGTTATTAAGTCTTACCCGTAGGGGCCGGGATATGGGAGAGGCGCTGCGATGAGTACAGATGAAAAAAAACTGCAAATACCTGCCCAGATAAACGCGATTACCGGGGCCTGTGATTTCGTAGGGGCGGCAGCTCTGGCTGCCGGGTTCAATGAAAAGGATGTTCATCACTGCCAGTTAGCTGTGGATGAAGCCTGCACCAATATCATTGAACATGGTTATCGGACGGAAAATCCCAATCAGGTGATTGATATTATCTGTCAACAGTTTGCTGAACAATTAGCCATCAACCTCCTGGATGACAGTCCACCCTTCAACCCACTTGTGCAACAACACGAACCTAACCCTGATGCAGCGCTGGATGATCGAGAAAATGGGGGATGGGGCATCTACTTCATTAAACGGTTGATGGATGAGGTAAGCTATGCCCACGTGCAGGGGCGCAACCAGTTGACTATGATCAAGTATCGTCTCCCTTTTCAAAACAGCGCTTCACACCCTTCCCATTCTGTCACTGTGCTGCCTCACAAAAAGAATATGATTTTGTTAAAGCCGAACACAGCTCTGGATATCAGCGCCAGCAGTGAGTTGGAAATGCTGTTGATAAAACAACTTGATGCGGGCAATAAGTATCTTGTGCTTGACCTTGAGAAAGTAGCAGCAATCTCGGCGGAGAGCTTAAAAATGCTGGTGGGAGTATCGAAACGTGCACGCGATATACGCGGGGACTTAGTGCTGACAGGCCTGAATTCACTGGTACAGGAGGTGATTCACCTGACGGGGTTTGACCTGGTTTTTACCATTGCTGACTCAGTGGAGGAAGCACTACAACGCTTCAAAAGTAAGACCGGTTGAATTCATCTATGAACCCCGCCATGCATTGATATTATCCAGATTGACCTGGCCGAAGGGCGGCAGGAAGTCAGCACAGTCGGCTGCGCCTGTGGGCGATAAATCTGTACGCGGGCCGAGAAGTGGGACTTCCGGGCTGAAATAATTCCATGCCGCGCGTGATATTCCCTCGATGAGTGGCCAGGCACCCTGGAAGCTGAAAAACTCGACATTTTCCCACACGAAAACCGCAATCACATAATTCCGTCCGTTGGGGGGGTATACGATGCCTGCATCACCATGGACATTACTAAGCCAGCCATTTTTATGCGAGATACGTGTATTTGCCGGGATACCCCCCTGGAGTAATCGCAGCAAATCATTAGCACTCATTAATTCCAGCATCTGACGGCATTCGTTCTGAGTAAATTCACCGTCAGGATAGGCAGCCATTAACCCTGAGCCATAATTGGCGCAGTCATAGATCATGCTAAATAAGGTGCCCAGGTCTTCTGTTGTCGTCTGGTTATAGGGGTCAGGGTTGGTATTGTGGACAGGGTTGGGTGAAGTTGCCGGGGCGGCAATAGAGCCTAGCTGCTCTCCCGCTACACCCAGCACAAATGGTGCAGTGATGTAGGTATTGCGCGCCCCCAGGTACTGCACATTCTCGGTGACGCTGGCAAGGCCATTGAAGATATTATTGCCACCGCCAATGATTTGCATAATAAGATTTGATGAGGAGTTATTGCTGCACAGCAGCGAATTCGCCATCAGGAAAGCTTCTTCGTCACTGGGGGGCAGGTTCAGTGTACGAAAGTAATCAATCAGAATGGGAACTTTAATAGTGCTGGCGGCAGTAAATGCCACATCACTCAGGATATTGATTTCCTGCCCGGTCTGCAAATCCAGCACATAAACCGATGCAACAGTGTTTTGTCCATCATAGAGAAAACCCTGTCCATCCAGGTAGGCTTTTATCATATCTTCGAGTACGGAAATATCGGTGGTTCCAGGGCCAGTGGTAGAAGTAGGCAGCACTACAGAACGATTATTAGGATCGCGCAGCGCTCTATCAATCAGGGTGACGGCCTGACGGATATTGAGCGACCGGCCACCCGCGCCGGGGCGTATGGTTAATGTCTGTAGATCATAACCCGAAGAATCTGATGTGCGGTCATAACGTAAGCTGATATCCTGTAAAAACTGCTCCAGCAGCCCCTGCTGGTAATCGGCAGCGAGGGCAACCTGAACTGTACTTTGTGACTGGCGACCGCTCAAATAATTAAAGAAGCGCGCCCAGTTGCCTCCCCCAGCCTCTGCTGCCGCGCGTGCCTGCGCCAGCATGGTCTCGCTGCTGATGCGAAAGCCAATC
>JBGSXK010000198.1:0-2568 GCA_041751455.1 Anaerolineae bacterium | reverse complement strand
GAAGGTGCGCTGCAAATGAAAAGGGCTGACACTGAAATAAAGGCCGAGTTCCTCCAGGGTGATCGGGTTTTCAAGGTTGGTGTCAATATAATGGCAAACACGCTGCACCAACGCTGCCTGAGGGTCTGCCGGGGTGTATTGCTGTGGATGGCAGCGCTTACAAGGGCGAAAGCCCGCGCGCGCCGCGGCCTGGGGCAGACGATAGAATTCGACATTTTCATACTTTGGCTTGCGCGCGGGACAGCCAGGGCGACAATAAATCCCGGTAGAGCGTACCGCGCAGACAAACGCGCCATCGAAGTCGGAATCCCGCTCCAGGACGGCCTGCCATAAACGCTCTCGGTCTTCTACGATCACTGTGCCACCTTCCTTGTGTGGACGACGACTCATAGCATATCTCCTCCCCCAATCCCTGGCTATCCGGTTCTTGCGTTTTCTCAATTCCTTTCTCATCTGTAGCACAGCTAAAGCGCGTAGGATATGTCCATCTGTACCTATAACGCGGCGCAGTGCAGTTTGTGAAATTGGGCAATCAGATTTCTGGTGTGAGTAAAAACTGGTTGGGACAGGGAGTAAAAATGCGCGGGAAAGTGGTTTTAATTACAGGGGCAACGAGTGGCATCGGCAAAGTTGCGGCGCTGGAACTGGCAAAGAAAGGCGCTTCGGTTGTGATTGTGGGGCGTAATGCCGAGAAAACACGTCAGGTGCGCGACGAGATCAACACGCAAAGCAGCGGTCAGCCCGTAGAAATGCTGCTTGGCGATCTATCCATACAGGACGATGTGCGGCGGGTGGCCGCCGAATTTCGGGCACAGCATGATCGGCTGGATGTGTTGATTAACAACGCAGGCGGCCTGTTTATGACCCGCGAGGAATCCACCGACGGGCTGGAAATGACTTTTGCGCTTAACCACATGAGCTATTTCCTGCTCACCCATCTGCTGCTTGACCTGCTGAAAGCCAGCGCGCCCGCACGGGTGATTAATACCTCTTCCGGCGCGCATTCAATGGTGCGCAGTATGAATTTCGATGATTTGCAGGCGTACCAGCACTATAGCGGCTGGCAGGCTTACAGCCAGTCCAAGCTGGCGAATATCCTGTTTACTCGTGCGCTGGCACAGCGGCTGGAAGACACAGGCGTAACGGTCAACGCCCTGCATCCGGGCTTTGTGAACACAGGTTTTGCCAAAAACAACAGCGGCATGATGATGGGGCTGTTTAAGCTGCTGGGGCCATTAATCTCGCGCTCGCCAGAAAAAGGCGCGGAGACCTTAATCTATCTGGCCTCCTCACCTGAAGTCGAAGGTATCAGCGGTAAATATTTCCTGGATAAACACGCGGCAGGTGCATCCAGCGCGGCGCAGGATACAACACAGGCTGAGCGTCTCTGGGCAGTCAGCGAGCAGTTGGCGGGGACAGCGCAGCCTGCGGCGGCAAATTGATAAAGCCTTTGCATGACGGAGGGAAAGTGACATTGGGATGACTTATCACTCAAACATCCAGATGTGGCAGAATATCCCGAAACACCGATTCCCGCACCGCAGGTGTATGAAAACGCTCATGACGATAGGCCACCACCAGAAGCGATGTGTAAAATAAGGCTGTGTCGAACTGTGTCGAGTGCTGTCGATAGCTATCCAGGATCGCATGGTAAAATCCAAACCCATGGTCCCAGGGCATCGCCGCATAACCCAGATCAAACATAGGCATCCCTGCATAACCCGCAGGGTCCAGAATCGCGCGCAACTGATGAGTGTTCACATCCACCAGAACATTACTCAGATTCAAATCATTATGGGTCAGCGTACCATCGGTAAAGGCGAAATAACCTGTCTTATCGAGGATACGCTCGAAGATGGTCAAAAGCTCGTCATCAAACAGGGTATTCTGCGCGATGTTGTCCCAATCCGGGCTGAAGCCATCCATCAATACCTGCTGCCAGCTTTCCACACGCATCCCAAAACGTGCCACGTAACCCAGGGGCACCGTATGCAGTTTCGCCAGCGCATATCCCAGATCAGCCCCTAACTGTTGCAGCGCATTCGGACTTATAGCCTGCTCTGTGTGCGCTGCTGACCACGCATTGACACAGTTCGGCACATAGGTCATCAGAAAATACGTCACCACAGGCAGGGTGGGATGTTCCAGCCGTCCACTGCTGAAAACCTGAGGCACAGCAATCTGTAAAGTGGTGGCCTCCCGTAGAAAATTGATCTCAAAGTCATTTTCCCCTGCCGAGAGTTTCGCCACCACACCACCAGGCTCCAGTCGATATAACGCATTCCACATCCCAGCCTTCAGCGGAATCACCTTCTGCGTATGGAGGTTCTCGCGTTCATTAAGCTGTGTAAGCAGTGGAATCGCATCTGCCCGCATCTGGGCTATCTCCGCCGTCCCTGGCATGAGCATATCTTCATGACCATTTAGTGCAGAGAAATCAATCATCATAGCCCCTGTCTCTTCAGTGTATGATTATAGTCCAATAGAAGGAGCTTAACCATTCTATTGGGTTTTTAAGGGATCAGGAGAGACGAGGAGTATAAGTAAAAAGAGCGCATCCACAAAGGA
>JBGSXK010000197.1:0-3043 GCA_041751455.1 Anaerolineae bacterium | reverse complement strand
TAGCCTGGCCGATGCGCTCATCCTGCATTATTTTTCATTTGACCCTGACCCGGTGGACGAGCTTATCCTGGCGACCACCAGCCGTGACCTGATTCCGCTGATCCGCCGCGTGAAGATGACCCGTAATGCGCGTATTCGTGTGTGGGGGTCTGAGAATGTGGTGGAGGGGACGGAGTTTGACAACAGCGTGATCTTCCAGCCGCTGGAGTCGCTGCTGGGTATCCAGACCAAGAATGTGGCGGTCTATGTCGATTTCGAGAATATCGCTATCAGCCTGACCGAGCAGGGATTTACGGTAAACCTGGATCATCTGGTGGAACGTTTTGTGAGCCAGGCGAAGGCGCATGGCCAGGTAGTGAAAATGGCGGCCTATGCTCCCTGGGGACAGCGCGGCAGCCTGCCGCCGCTGGTCGATTCCTCCGGGCGTGAGGTGGCGGATGAAGCCCCCAGCCGCCTGATGCTGGCGAACATCGACCCGGTATTTAACCTGCCGGGCAAAAACAGCGCGGATATGCGCATCGCCAAAGATGTCATTACCGACTCCGGCCACGATGACTCTGCCGATGTTTACATCATGGCAAGTGGTGATCGTGACTTTAACCAGGTCCTGAATACCCTGCGCGCACGCGGCAAGACGGTGATTGTGTGGGGGGTGCGCGGCAGCACCAGCCGTCTGCTGGAAAATAACCCCGGTATCACGATGGAGTATGTCGAGGACTTCACCGACCTGCAAACTCACCAGTCGCTCAGTACCGCCACGATTTCTGATGAGGAGATCGCCTCGGTGGGGTTTACGCCGTCGCAGTGGACGAGCGTGATTATCCAGTTTGACCGGCTGGCAGCAGAGCTGGACATGCAGGTGATCTCCATGCAAAAGCTGATCGATCAGCTTCGGGCGGTGGGGGCTGTAGTCTCGGCTGCGCGCGGCGAAGACCTGGCGATGCAGGCTATCTCGTCGGGCATTCTGACTGTAATTTCACCTGATGGGACTGTCGCACTCAACCCGACCCACCCCACTGTAGAGAAAACACGCCTTATCCGTGATCGTGTGGTCATGCGGGTGCAGACTACGCTGTCTGTCCGCGGCTGGGAATATGTCAATTACGGCTTTTTGCTCAAGGGGCTGGCGATGGATCGCGATCTTGACCGCCCCGGTTGCAATTACAGCGATCAATGGCGCTCAGACTGGATTGACTGCCTTGTGCGTGAGCGTGTCCTCCAGCGCGAGCTGCTGCCACACCGCCACAATCAGGATGATCTCGTACCGGTGATTAAAATGAACCCGGCTTACCGCCTGCCGGAAGCGAACGCCCTGCCGCAGGATGATTATGATGGCAGCAGTTGGGCCGGGGTCTCGCTGGAAGAACTGGAGCAACTGGAGCCGGAGACAGCCAATATGGTGCGGCGCGTGGTGGTGAGCGTAGAGCAGTTTACCAGCTTCCGCAGTTATGACTGGTGCCCGCTGGGCAGCCTGCATAAGCGCCTGTTGAGTTTTGACGGCGGGGCGATCTTCCAGCGGTCTGTCGAGTACCTGGTAGAAAATGAAGCGGCAGAGGTCAAAGAATATCCTAACCCCCAGAGTGACTTCTTCACAAAGGGCATTTCGCTGAATGTCAACAACGGTATCAGCCGTAATATCCTGGCTGAGCGTGATGTTTTCGTGCGGATGCTGCTGAGCCTGTATGAGCGCAACATTCTTATTTCCGAGGCGAATATACGGATGCTCGACCCTAACCGCAACTGGGATTTTGAGCTGTGGTTTTCCATCATGCAGGCGGAGAATGTGCTGAATAGTGTTCCGGGCCGGCCAGGGCAGTACAGCCTGTTCCGCACCCATCACACGGTCAACCTGGTCGCAGAATCCTCGCGCACGGAGCAGCCGCGTTCCCCACGCTATTAAGGATTGGCATGGCTTACCCCTTCTGTTATACTTCCTGATGTTTAGGAATGACCGGCAGGCCCAATGTCCGGCCTGCCTGGTGACATCATGACAGGGACCCTACATGGATAAAACCGATAAATCAACCATTATTCAGGATTTTGCACGGCACGAAAAAGACACCGGATCGCCGGAAGTGCAAATCGCCATTCTTACATCCCGCATCGTGCAACTGACCGAACACCTGCGTACCCACAAACATGACCAGCATTCTCGGCGCGGGCTGCTGAAGCTGGTGGGCCAGCGCAGACGGCATCTGAAGTACCTTAGCCAGACCAGCCCGGAGAGTTATCGTGAAATGCTCCAGCGTTTGGGGCTGCGCCGTTAAGGCGGATCAACGTTTATTTCTGCGTTTCAACAGGTGGCCTCGCGGCCATCTTCATTTATTTTCAACGCGCCTGGTTGAGCAGGAATTGGGGAGTGCGGCCAATTACAGGTTGGCCTTACCCTCCAGTCCCTGGCTTCCGGGCGTGTGTGTTTAAGGGAGCAAAAACCAAATGTCCGACGATAGCAAGACCCTACGACAGTATACTGTCCAGATGGGCGACACCGAGCTGTTGATTGAACTCAACAGATTTGCTGAGCAGGCTGGCGGCGCGGTGACGGTACGCGCAGGCGACACGATGATCTTCGCCACTGCGACGATGAACCCTCATCCCCGCGAAGGTCTCGATTTCTTCCCACTCAGTGTGGATTACGAAGAAAAACTCTACGCCGCCGGGCGCATCCCCGGCAGTTTCCTGCGGCGCGAAGGCCGCCCCTCCGAGGGTGCGGTGCTGGTCTCGCGGGTGATTGATCGCACGCTGCGCCCGCTGTTTCCTAAAAACATGCGTAATGATGTGCAGATTATCCTGACGGCCTTCAGCCATGATGGAGTGCATCAGATTGATATGCTGGGGATTATCGCGGCCAGCACCGCACTTATGGTCTCTGACATCCCGTGGAGCGGCCCGGTGGCGGGCGCGCGCATTGGCCTGATTGATGGCGAACTGGTGGTGAACCCGACTATCCAGCAGATGGAAGACAGCAAGCTGGATTTACGGGTTTCTGCCACTACCGACGCGATCAATATGGTGGAGTGCGGCGCAGACGAAGTGAACGAGG
>JBGSXK010000196.1:0-12993 GCA_041751455.1 Anaerolineae bacterium | reverse complement strand
CACTTCTTCGCCGTCCCGCAAAACAGTCGCAGTATTAGGCGCGAGCCCCATCAGTTTTTTGATCGCCTCACTGGTGCGTCCTTTGGCACGTGCTTCCAACAGCTTCCCCAATGTAATCAACGTCAGGATAACTGCCGCTGTTTCAAAGTACACATGGTCACCTACCGACGCGGAAACCTCCAGCACAATACCAATCAACACGACCACGCTGTACAGATAGGCTGCCAGCGATCCCATCGCAATCAATGTATCCATATTGGCGGTGCGATTGCGTGCGGCTTTATATGCGCCTACGAGATACTGCCGCCCAACGATGACCTGCACCGGAGTCGCCAGGAGGCCAAAAATGAACGGCCACCCTGCCCATAACAACCAGTTTAACGCAGGGTTCGGCCCTTCCATCGCGCCGCTTAACACATGCGAGGCCATACCCGAATTTGCAAAACTCGCCATGTAAAGATCGCGCCCCATACTCAGTAGAAACAACGGAATAGTGAACACAGCACCAATAAGTACCTTATGGCGCTGCCGATCAATTTCCGCCTGACGCGCGGCGCGTTCTGCGTCTTCCGGCGCTTCAGCATCAGAAAAATCAAGCACACCATAGCCAGCAGCCTCAACCGCCTTCACCAGGTCACTGCGTCGGACTGCGCCCGGCACATAACGTACCGTCGCCTTTTCTGTCGCCAGGTTCACATTGACATCCAGAATACCGGGTGCTTTTTGCAGCGCGCGTTCTACATTACGCACACAACTGGCGCAGGTCATCCCGGTCACAGGCAGTTCAATACTGGCGGATGCGACGCCATAACCGGCATCCTGCACCCGCTGAACAAGACGGTTCACATCCACCTGCACCGGGTCAAAGCTCACAGTCGCCCGCTCGGTTGCCAGATTCACCGAAGCATTGTCTACCCCTTCGGTTTTGTTTAATGTCCGTTCGACATTGCGTACACAGGCTGCACACGTCATGCCTGTGATAGGAAGTTCAAGTTTGATATCCTGAGTCATCGGATCACCCCTTTTCCAACTGAATACTCTTATTGTAGCTCATCGACTTTGGAGGGGGATGCGCCATTTAGCGTGTTAAAAATGGTGAATCATCATAATGAGAAAATGACACAGGAAACCGCGCCCAATCACAAAGAGGCGGTTTCCTACACGTGGATAGCATGACGGATGGCGTTTAACGTGGTTTCAATATCGTCGTCACTGTGCGCACTGCTCATAAAACCCGCCTCGAACTGGCTGGGGGCAAGATAAACCCCTGCTTCCAGCAGAGCATGGAAGAAACGCGCATAACGACCGGGATCAGCGTACTGCTTCGCAGACGCATAATCCGTAATCAGCGCATCGGATGTGTTCAGAAAATAGAAGCCGAACATCGTCCCGGTGTAGCCTGTCTGCACGGGAACACCTGCCCTCTGCATGACCGACTCAATACCAGCCACCAATTCAACCGTTTTACTGGCAATTGCATCGAACACACCCGGCTGCAACAAGGCGCGTAGAGTCGCCAGCCCGGCGGTCATCGCCAGCGGATTGCCGGAGAGTGTACCCGCCTGATACATTGAGCCAGCAGGCGCGACCTGTGCCATAATCTCACGCTTGCCCGCGTATGCCCCCACGGGCAGCCCGCCGCCAATGACTTTACCGAAGCAGGTAATATCAGGGTCAAGCTGCCAATGCGCCTGTGCCCCACCGAGCGCAACCCGAAAGCCTGTCATCACCTCGTCCAGCACGAAGAGTGCGCCATAGCGACGACAAATCGCCTGTAAGCCCTCTAAATAACCCGCTTGCGGCAGCACAAATCCCATATTGGCGGCAATCGGTTCGACAATCACCGCCGCGATACTGTCTGGAAACTGCATAAAGAGCGCTTCCACCGCTGCCAGATCATTAAACTCAGCCGTCAGGGTGTTCGCCGCCGCGCCCGCAGGCACTCCCGGCGAATCAGGCAGTCCCAGGGTCGCCACGCCGCTGCCTGCCTGCACCAGCAGCATATCCGCATGACCATGATAACAGCCGGCCATCTTAATAATTTTCTCACGTCCGGTACAGGCGCGCGCCAGCCGCAGGGCGCTCATGGTGGCCTCGGTGCCGCTGTTGACGAACCGGATCATTTCGATGGAAGGCACGGTTTCGATCACCAGCTCGGCCAGCTCATTTTCCAGTCGGGTGGGCGCGCCATAGCTGGTACCCCGTGTGAGCGCGTCCTGTAGCGCAACCACGACCTGCGGATGGGCATGACCCATCGCCAGCGGCCCCCACGACAGCACATAATCAATATAACGATTACCGTCCGCATCCCAGACGTAAGCGCCCTGACCCCGTTCGATAAAACGGGGTGTACCGCCTACGCTGCGAAAAGCGCGCACAGGGCTGTTGACCCCGCCGGGAATAAGCTCTTTAGCCTTCGCAAATAACTGCTCAGATTGGATTGTCTTCACGCTTACTACATCCTTTAAGTTGAAGTATATTCAGGCTGGCGCGCGGTCAGGTGGGCAAGAATGCGGCTGGCGGCTGCCTGTCCCTGTCGCACACAGTCCGGCACACCCACCCCATCATAAGCACTGCCTGCAATCATCACACCGGGAGGCAGCCCGGTCTGCGCGGCCTGTACCCGTTCCAGGTGCCCCAGATCATACTGCGGATAACCATCATGCCAGCGATAAATCCGATAAAACAGCGGTGCATGCCAGATGCCCAGCGAAGTACGTAGTTCCCCACGAACTGCCGCCAGCAGTTGATCATCGTCCACATCCAGCAGCGGGCGGGTACGCGGCCCACCAAAAAACACGCGCAGCAGCACATGACCATCAGGCGCGCGCTGTGCCCACTTGGATGATGTCCAGGTCATGCCGTCCATAGCACGGCGCGCGCTGCCGGGGATCACCATACCGAAACCATCCAGCGGATGCGGCACATCCTCGCGCCGATAAGCCAGATACAGCGTACCGATCCCGGCGTAGCGAATGCTCTGTAAAGATGCGGCGGCCTGCGGCGCGATACGCGCCAGCAGCGAAGCAGTGACATCTGCCGGAGTCGCCAGGAGTACAGCATCCGCCAGCAGTCTGTCTCCTCGCTCAGTCACTATCCCATAATGATCACCCGGCAGCATCTCAAGGGCGCAGACTGCACATTTCAGCCGTAAATCACCGCTCAGGCTCGCGGTCAGCGCTTGCACCAGTTCATGTGTCCCAGTGGAAAACGAGATAAATGGGGGCAGATCGCTGGGGGCAGGCGGCTGTCGTCGCATCCCGCGCAACAGGCTGCCATATTGTTTTTCCAGCGCTGGAAAATGGGGGAAAGTTGCCTGCATACTCTGGCGCTGCGGGTCGCCATTATAGACTCCGCCAAGCAGCGGCTCCCCCAGCTTATCAAGCATTTCCGCACCCAGGCGCCGCTGCACAAAGCACGCCAGCGTCTCATCATTAGCATCACGGCGTGGGGGGATAAACCATTCCAGCCCTACCCGTAACTTACCCCAGGGTGAGAATAAGGGTGAGCGCAAAAATGGCAGGCTTCGGGTGGGGACAAGCAGATTTAAGCCTTCTGGCAGGGGCACAGGTTCCCCGTGATGCAGTACGAAAGTACGATTATGATCGCGGCGGGTGCTGATGATACGCTCGCCCAACCCCAGCGCCTGCGCCAGTTCCAATGCCCAGGGCTTACGTGTGAGAAAGGCATCCGGCCCGGCCTCCAGGATAAACGGCTGCTCACCAAAACCATGCACCTGCTCAGTCTGGACTTTGCCACCCCAACGATTCCCCTGTTCGAGCAGCGTATAACGCAGCGGCCTCCCCTCCTGCGCGGCGCTCTGCTGAAGTGACCAGGCCGCGCTTAACCCCGTGATCCCGCCGCCGACTACTACGACATGCGCCGCAGCGGGGTCATGTCGCACTGTATTCATGGATAAAATCCACCAGCCGTTTTACATGATCTACCGGTGTTTCTGGCAAAATGCCATGTCCCAGATTGAAGATATGACCGGGGCGACCCGCAGCTTGATCGAGTACCACCTGCGCACGGGATTGCAGCGCTTCCCACGGGGCGAACAGGGCTACCGGGTCGAGATTACCCTGAATTGCGCGGTCAGTGCCAATGCGCGCCCAGGCCGTATCGAGATCAATGCTCCAATCCACACCGATTACATCGCCTCCGGCCTCACACAGCAGCTCCAGCAGGCCGTTAGTCCCTGTGCCAAAATGAATAATCGGCACACCCGACTGCGCAGCAGTGCGGATCACCTGCTGGCTGTAAGGCAGCACGTGCTGGCGATAATCCTCCGGCGAGAGGATGCCCACCCAGCTATCAAATAACTGCAAAGCCTGAGCACCTGCCTGCGCCTGCGCCAGCAGATAAGCACCCACCACTGCTGTCAGTTTTTCCATCAGTTGATGCCATGCCGCCGGATCACTCATCAGCAGATGTTTGGCGCGCAGATAATGACGACTGCCGCCGCCCTCAATCGCATAGGCGGCCAGGGTGAACGGTGCCCCGCTAAAGCCAATCAGTGGGATGCCGAGCGGATCCAACTCCCGGCGTGCCAACCTGATCGCTTCCAGCGTAAACCACAGGTTTTCCTCTGGCGCGGGCACACGCAAACGGGTGATATCATCCGCAGTACGCACCGGATTGTAAATGACTGGCCCCTCACCCCCTACGAAGTCCAGTTCCAACCCCATGCTTTCCAGCGGGGGCAGAATATCTGCAAAGATAATAGCTGCGTCCAGATCAAACGCGTGGATAGGCTGCATTGTCACCTGACAGGCGAGGGCCGGGGTTTTGATGATTTCCAGAATCGAATACTTTTCACGCAACTGGCGATATTCCGGCATGTAACGTCCGGCCTGTCGCATGAGCCAGACCGGAGTCACATCTGTGCTTTCGCGGCGGCAGGCGCGCAGAAAGCGGCTCGTCTGTAAGACGGATTGCGAGAGGGGTTGTGCCGTGTTCTGCATCAGCTTGCCCCTTCCAGCCAGCGCACTGCATCTTTGGCAAAATACGTCAGGATCATATCCGCGCCCGCCCGTTTAATGCTGGTCAGGGTTTCCAGTGCGCAGCGCTGCAAATCAATCCAGCCATTGGCCGCTGCCGCATGGAGCATCGCAAACTCACCACTGACCTGATAGGCAGCAGTGGGCAGGTTGTACTGCTGCCGTACCGCACTCAGGATGTCCAGATAAGGCAGCGCGGGTTTTATCATGATCATATCTGCTCCTTCGGCCACGTCCAGCGCGACTTCTTTCAACGCTTCGCGGGCGTTAGCCGGGTTCATCTGGTACTGGCTTCGGTCACCAAACTGCGGCGGACTTTCTGCCGCCTCACGAAACGGTCCATAAAAACCGCTGGCGTACTTGGCCGCGTAACTCATAATTGCTACCTGCTGAAGCCCACCCGCATCCAATCCGCTGCGAATTACCGCTACCATTCCATCCACCATACCTGATGGGGCAATGATGTCAGCGCCTGCCTGCGCATGAACCACCGCCGCCCGCGCCAGCAGTTCTAAAGTAGGGTCGTTCAACAGATAGCCGTGCGGCAGCAGCGGCATATAATAGGCGCTATCTGGTGTGTTGATGAGGCCACAGTGCCCATGATCGGTATATTCACAAAAGCATAAATCAGAAATCACGATCAGATCCGGTGCCACATCTTTGATGGCGCGGATGGCGCGTGGGATAATGCCCTGTGGAACATAGTTATCACTGCCATAGGCATCTTTGACCTCTGGAATGCCAAACAAAATCACCGCAGGGATCCCTGATGCAGTCAAGGAACGGATTTCACCGGGCAGGCGATCCAGTGTCCACTGGAATTGTCCCGGCATGGAATGAATGGGGCGCTGCTCATCCTGTCCGTGCCGGACGAATAACGGATAAATGAAATCGGACGGGCTGAGCATCGTTTCCTGCACCATACGGCGCAACCCGGCGCTTACTCGCAACCGCCGGGGACGAATTACCGGCAGCGCAGTTTGGTGCTCCCTATTCACCTCCATACCTCTCGTCTCCTCACTTCGCTGCATTGAAAAAACCTTCCAGCACGTCTATCAAGCCTTCCAGAGTATGTCGCACTGGGGTGACAGTCACCTTCAACCCCTGTGTACGAGCAGCAGCAGCGGTCTTACTGCCGATGCATGCCATGATTACCTGTGCGAGTTGGCTTGTGTCACCACCTTCCTGCCTCAGCCGCTGCAGCAGATTTGTCACTGTCGAGGGGCTGGTGAATGTAATCGCATCCACCCGCCCTATGCGCAGGATCGCAGGCAAATCCACCCCGCCTTGCCCGATCACAGTACAGTATGCTTCCACCACTGTCACCTGTGCCCCGGCCGCCATAAGCGCCTCATGCAGTGCAGCATCCGCCCGCGATGATTGCGGCAGCAGCA
Source organism: Anaerolineae bacterium (assembly GCA_041751455.1). Lineage (GTDB taxonomy): Bacteria > Chloroflexota > Anaerolineae > Aggregatilineales > Phototrophicaceae > JAIOHN01. The sequence goes on along the minus strand of JBGSXK010000196.1, from coordinate 6,599 downwards.
GCCGTGCGCCAGGCAAAAGCGGCAGAGATGCCGGGATCGCCTGCGCTAGATAAGTTTCCGGCATAACCTCCACCTGTAGGTCGAGCAGTGTCTTGGCCGCCGCCGCAGTCGCAGGGCCAACCACCGCTACCCTGAGCGTTTTATGCATCCGTGCGGTCAAACCGAGGGCTGACAGACGATTCGCCAGCGTACGTACGACATTAGCACTGGTAAGGATAAGCCAGTCAAACGTACCTGTTGCCAGCCCGTGTAGTGCTGCATCAAGTGGCGCTGGGTCAGCCGGTGGCGCAATATCAATACATGGGTAACAGAGTGGCAACGCCCCACGCGCACAGAGCAGTGCCTCAAATTCTCTGACCTGATGCGGCGCGCGTGTGATGACCACCCGTTTGCCAACCAGCCCACTCATTCTACAACCTCTAATAACTGCGCCGCGCCCTGCTCCAGCAAAACACGCGCCGCTTCCATACCTGTATGCTCTGCGGCAGACAGTTCCGCCTTGCCGCTCACCATCACATCAAGCTGTGGGCGACCAGCACGTGTGCTCACCCGACCATGCAGCCGCAGTTTGCCATCCTGGACTTCCGCATAGGCGGCAATCGGTAGCGAACACCCGCCGCCCAGCCCGGCCAGGCATGTGCGTTCTGCCATTACCGCGATCTGTGTTGGCATATGATTGAGCGTCATGAGAAGCTGGCGCGAAGCAGCTTCGTCGCGACACTGTACCGCCAGCGCGCCCTGCCCCGGCGCAGGCAGCATCACATCCAATGGCAGCAGTTCGCTGATCAGACTTGCCTGACCCAGACGCTCGATGCCCGCCTGCGCCAGCACAATCGCATCATAAGGGCTGTCAGGCTCAAGCGCCTTGCGGATACGGGTATCCACATTCCCGCGAATATCGAGCATTCTAAAATCGGGGCGGTGATAAAGGAGCTGCGCGGCGCGGCGGCGACTGCTGGTACCCACCTGCGCGCCTTCGGGCAAGGTCGCCAGTGTGTAATTTTTGCGACTGATGAGGATATCCCCGGCGCTAGCGCGGGGCGGCACCGCGCCGACACAGAGTCCGGGTGGGTTTTCTGTGGGCAGGTCTTTCAGACTGTGTACCGCCAGGTCAATCTGGCCGCTGTACAGCGCGTGTTCCAGTTCCGCTGTAAACACCCCTTTACCGCCCAGCAGTGGCAGCGGCGTATCCAGCATCTGGTCACCGCGCGTGGTGATGACCTGAATGCGAATATCCAGCTCCGGCCAGGCCGCTTGCAGCAGTTTGGCGACATAATCTGTCTGCCAGCGTGCCAGCGCGGAAGCGCGCGTACCCAGCGTAACCGCCTGCAGTGGCTTACTCACGGTGTTCCTCCACCGGACGGCGGTCATCCTCGCCTTCTAAAGCGAATAACTGGCGCACGGCATGAAGATAAGCATGATGCTCACCCTGGCTGGCACGCTCTTTGAGGGCTGTGGTGGGCGCGTGAAGCAGCTTATTAACGATGCGATGCGCCATCAGTGTCACCACTTCCCGCTGATGATCGTTCAATTCGGGCAGGCGGCGCAAGGCCTGTTCCAGCTCACCATGCATGACCAGCTCTGCCCGCTGGCGCAGTTCGCCAATCGTGGAGGTCGCACTGCGGCTGTTCAGCCAGCTTTGAAAACGCTCCAATTCGTGCGCGATGATGGCCTCAACCTGCGTCACTTCTGCCCGGCGCAGGTGAGCATGTTCCGCCACCACCGCTTCCAGATCATCCAGATCATAGAGCAGCACACCCGGCAAACCTCTGATCCGGGCATCGACATTACGCGGCATGCCAATATCCACCAGCACCAGCGGGCGCGTACTTTGCTTTCCGGCTGCATTTACCATGTCAATGTTCAGCACAGGCTGTAGTGCACTGGTCGCGGTAATTACAACATCGGCCTCCGCCAGCATTTTGGGAAGGCTTGCCCACACGGCAACCTGCACACCCAACCGGGCGGCCAATACCTGCGCCCGCTGGTCAGTACGGTTAATGATCTGCACGGCAGACACCCCATTTGATCGCAAGGCCTGCGCGGCCAGCACCGCCATCTGTCCTGCGCCCACTACCAGCGCACATGCCCGCGTAATGTCAGGCAACTGGCGCTTCGCCAGCAGCACAGCGGCATGACTGACCGACAACGTACGCTGGCTGATGGCGGTTTCGCTGCGGACACGCTTGCCCGTATGCAGCGCATCACTGAACAACCGCGAGAGCAGCGCCCCGATGGTCTGGTTGTACTGTGCGTACCTCAGCGCATCTGCAACCTGCCCCAGAATCTCGCTTTCTCCCAGCACCAACGATTCCAGCCCTGCCGCTACCCGCATAAGATGCTGCGCCGCCTCGCTGCCCTGCCGATGATAAAGATATTCCCGCAGGACAGCTTCGTCTACCCCGGCACGACCCGCCAGAAAAAGCCGAATCACCCCCATCACCGTTTCGGGATTCTCTGCCACTGCGTAAATTTCCAGACGGTTACAGGTGGAGAGAATCGCCACCTCGCTTAAACCTGCCTCTTTGAGCAAACACAGTGCTGGCTGAAGCTGATCTTCCCGCAGATAGAGACGCTCACGCAGCGCTAGCGGTGTGGTCTGGTGATTCAGTCCAGCAAGAATAATCGTCACAGCCATTTAACCTTCATTGGTATGGGAAACAGTCAGGCAGATAGAAACGGAGCCTGGGCGCTCTGCCCCCAGCAGGCAGCAGTTGGGCGGGCAGATATCAGGGCTGGGGCCATACGCACCAAACGCGCGCCTTTCGGGTTTAGCCGTGATACGCTCGACAATCAATTCCCGAATCATACGAATAAAAAGCGGATGCGTCCCCACGGTTGCGGCACGTATCATATTCAGGCCAATCTCGTCTGCAAGCTGCTGCGCTTCGGTATCCAGGTCATACAACACTTCCAGATGGTCGGAGATAAAACCCACTGGCGCGATCACCACATCCTCAACACCCTGCGCTTTTAATGTCTTCAGATGATCGCCAATATCCGGCTCCAGCCAGGGCTGATGTGGCGGCCCACTGCGGCTCTGATACACCAGCGCCCATTGCGTCTGCCCAGCCCCTTCCGCCACCAAACGACAGGTTTCGGTAAGCTGCGCCTCATAGTGGCTGTGCTGCGCCATGCTTAGTGGGATACTGTGCGCCGTAAAGATGATATGTGCCCCTGCGCGACGCGCTTCCGGTAGCTGCTCAAGCGCCTGACACACATTTTCGATGTTCGGCCCAATGAAGCCGGGATGATTATAGAACTTGCGCAGCAGGCTAACACGTGGCACGCCTTCGCCTGCGGCTTCCTGCGCCTGTTGGATATCCTCGCGGTATTGGCGGCATCCGGAATAGGAACTGTAAGCTGAGGTCAAAAAGGCCAGCGCGTGCTGCACACCCTCAGCGCGCATCTGGCACAGCGTATCCGTCAGCAGCGGGTGCCAGTTGCGATTGCCCCAGTATACAGGTAAATCCAGCCCGGTTGCGGCCAGTTCCTCGCGCAGTGCGGTCATCAGCGCCCGATTGTGGCCATTAATGGGGCTAACACCACCAAAATGATAATAATGCTCTGCAACTTCCAGCATTCTCTCACGCGGCACATTACGTCCGCGCAGCACATTTTCCAGAAAAGGCATCACCTCGTCCATGCCTTCCGGCCCGCCGAAGGAGACAATCAGAATCGCATCATAAGGCTGGTTACTGTTAATGTTCACAACGCTCATTCCAATACAACCCATACTCATTACGCATTTGGGGTTATGCCTACAAAAATCACCCCATCACGGATTTCAACCCCATATACCGGGACAGGCACAGTGGCAACACCATCGACTACCTGCCCGGTCTGCAAATCAAAGCGCGCCGTGTGCCAGGGGCAGGTGACCGAACAACTCTGTGCGTCGATTTCCCCTTCGCTCAATGGCCCACGCGCATGAGAGCAGCGATTGCTGAGGGCATACAGCGTACCATTGACCCGAAACAACGCCACCTGCTGCCCATTCACAAAACTCACCCGGCTTTCGCCTTCGCGCAGGTCGTTCTCTGGGCACACTTCGACCCATGTTTCGCGCTGGGGCATGTTGACCGGGAGCGGCTGTGTGATGCGTGGGCCGCCCAGGGCGTCCAGTGCCTCATCCAGTCCCATGCGAATACAGCTATACAACGGTGTATCGCGGAGCGTGTACAGACTGGCTTCGGTTTCGCGCAGTTCCTGCACCAGGTCGAGAAAATCCGAAGGTTCATCAGTTTCGAAGGCGACGACAAACTCCTGATCGTCCAGCCCGAAGGAATAGGTGGTGTTCAGCTTCACCGCCGGATATTTGCGCCCCACCCGAATATGCTCATCCATCATTGTCTGCCGCTCCTCCAGCGCTATTCTATACCAGGAGCGCGTTTTGATGAACGGATAAACAAACAGGTATTTCGCCTCGCTGGGTGAAATGATTAAACGCTCTGCGTCTTCATCGGGGTGATCCCGAATCTCATAAATTGAGCGTTTGGTCTGCGAAAAATAAGAGGCAGATAGCTGAAGATACCCACCCAGGCGTGTGGACACAAGCGCAGTAGCGAGTTCCTGAAATGGCTCGATACTCTCGGCGATCTGCCACAGCAGCAGTTCCGCGTCGGCGCGAGTACCCATCAGGCTGTAAGGTCGCAGCAGCATCCGGCGATCAAAGGCTTCGATCGTCTGCATCAGTTCGCGTTTTTGCGCCGCCTGTTCCTGCGGATCAAGCCGCCTCCACAGGGGGTCTGCTTTGTAAAATGCAAAACGTACATACTGACGTTTTGTAGGATGGTTGGTGCGCGCCGTCCGTGTAGGCGAAGTCTGAGTTTTTACCTCAACAGCGTCCGTCATAAAATTCGTCATCCGTTTTTAGGTTCGTTCATGAAGCAGCCAATACGAAAAATATACAAAAATCTATATCAAATTGCAAGTATGCTTAGATTAGAAACAGAAATCTGTATGTTTTAATATGTCATACGAAGGCAAAAAGAGGCTGTTCAGATAGGATTACTACAGGAGAGCTGGGGCAAATGTCCCAGGCGATTGAGAGCGCAGTAAGATTACTGACCGCAAAAACTAGGCTGCTGCCGAGCAGCTCAGGAAAAATGCGCCTGTCATCAGCACCCCAGCACGAGCGAGATTCGGTAGTGGCGCAGAAGGATCGAACTGGGGCAAAATCTGCTAGGGCGGCGCACTATCCGGCGAAAGATCAAAGTCCACGACTCTGACTAACCCGGTAATACCCCACCCAGCGCATCTGCTGGGTCAGTGTCTTTCCCGCTCACGGTTTGTTATGTACCGTGAGTGTCCACTATTCTGCTAGAGGGCCATCACAATTTGAAATCCACATTTTTGTCAGTAAACATGGATGCAGGCTGATCCAGGTGCAATTACTATAACCTTCAGATTTCGACCATTTTGTGGAGTGCTTCTGAATCTACAGAGACTTCAGATCATGCGCTGTTGTTTTCATTGCGTACTGCCCATGCCGCAGCTTCTGCACGGTTGCTCGCATTCAGCTTCATGAGGATATTGCTCACATGCTTCTTTACTGTCGAAGTGCTGACAACCAGTTTAGACGCAATCTGGGTATTACTTAACCCCTGTGCGACCCACTTCAGTACTTCGGCCTCACTGGGCGTGAGGTGATATTCAGGCTCGGCAGGTTGATGCAGTGTCTTGATAATGGCACGGGTTGCCGTAGGGGCCAGAGTGGGTCGCCCTTTATGAGCATCATAAATGGCCTTGACCAACTCATGAGGGGCAACATCCTTGAGAAGATAGCTGATAGCACCAGCTTCGAGGGCAGAGCGTACCGGTGAGTCGCCTGTATAACTGGTCAGCGCAATCACACGGGCATCACGGTAACGACTACAGATAATCTTCGTTGCCGCAATCCCATCCATTCCTGGCATAAGCAGATCCATTAAAACCACATCCGGGCGCAGGTCTTCATAGAGTTGTACGGCCTGCGACCCACTTGAAGCTTCAGCGACCAGTTTCAGACTTGGACTATCCTGGATTAAGATCTTTAGTCCTATACGAACCAGATCATGATCGTCTACAATCATCACTCTAATTACGTTTGATGATGAATTGGTGTCAGGCATACGTCATTCCCTTAACATCATTTGTAATTCACTTTACTTTTATTGTAAACCTTGACCCCGACTGTGTAAGACACCAAACAGCTATTTCATAGTGGGTCATATGGGGGGTTTGGAAAGTAAAATGTCTGGCAAACTCTTCCCATACTACCCTGCCCAAATTGATTATGCCATAACCCCCCAGTAGGTGGAAAGCTACATCCCCTAACTACCGCATCACAACCAGCCTTTTGGTTCTTATACTGTAATTGAACATGATGTGTAGAAAGCAAGCTGTCTATCTGCGGCGGATGCAGACAGACAGCTTGCGCTAAAACGCTGCTTTAGAAAGATCACCGAATGGAGAATTTAGCATGACAGATATGAGTATGGGAACTTCTGATCCACGGTATACCGACCGTGCCAGAGAGCACACCACGCAGATTACAAGAACAGGCTGGCTTGCGCTGGGTAATGGAGGCATTTCTTGGAGTGCGATTCTGGCAGGTG
>JBGSXK010000195.1:0-6276 GCA_041751455.1 Anaerolineae bacterium | reverse complement strand
GGGGTGGGATAAAATCAGGGCTGTGGAGGATATTCAGACCGAAACGCGCCAGCTCGGCAGAAAGCGCAAGACGTTCCAGGTGGTGATGGCACGGTGTCCATAAGGCGGCATGACGGAAACGACTCACCAGCGTCTCCTGTGTTTTGCGGCTGTGGAAGACCGTATACCGATTTTCGGTGTCGAGTTTCTCCAGGGCATGAATGAGCTGCCGGATATAGACACTGATGCCACCCCCCTGATAATAAGTCAGACGTGCGTCAATACCAATATGCTGCCTGTCTACCCTCATCAATCCACCATTACGCTGCACTGCGGTGTCCAGGCTGGCACACATACCGCCAGAAAGATTAAATCCATATCACTGATGTTGAAAATCTGGTGTACTGTATTAGCTGGGATTGCCACTGCGTCGCCTGGCTGTATATTTTGGTTTTCCCCGTTTAGCTCGACGCGGCCTGTGCCGGAGAGAATATAATAGCTCTCCTCGGCAGTGGGATGATAATGCCTGACCGAGGCTGTACCAGGCGGAAGGGTGATCTGCGCGAGGCTGTGGTACTGGCTGCCCCCGGCAGCACTACCTAGATACTCATGTATGATTTCTCCATGAGGGCTGGTGAAAGGTGTTACCGTGTTAAGATTCTTGATATGCATTTTGTGTGGGGAGCCTTTATTGTCTACAGCCATTTGTTAATCATTTCAGTGAGCCTACCATCCTCTATAAGCACTTGCAAGGCTTTATCCACTGCCTCCCACAAAAGCTCACGATCAAAACGTGCTGCGATGACGTAAGGAACATAAGTCACATCTTCTAAATGGACGCTCCAATCCGAGTGCTGGCGCAGGTAGAGCCGTGTGCTGACTCTATCGACCAACGCCGCCTCTGCGTCATTGAGCCGCACTGCGTCCAGGGCATGTTGCGGCAGTTCGTAAGGTCTTACCTCGAAAGATGGTATACGTCGTAGCCAGACACGGGACTGGCTATCTGCACTAGAACCAAATTCGTAAGACAGTGTATAACCTGAAAGTTGACGCATATGACTAAAACCCATATGCGCCGGACTTACCAGTACTAGGCCGGCATTGAAGTAAGGCCGGGTATAACGCACTTCACGGGTACGCAAGGGGTCTATGGACAGCGTGGCGATGACAATATCGACCTGATCGGCTTTGAGTGAGTCATAGAGACTGTCAAAGGTCATATTGACGAAACGCGCCGAAATGCCGATCTCAGTCGCCAGCATACGTCCCAGGTCTACTTCAAGGCCGACAAAATCGTCCGCAGTGGCGACTGCAAAAGGCGGGTTGCTGGCATCAATGGCAATCCGTAGTTCGCCATAAGGGAATACCTCTTTTAAGGGCAGGGCAGGTCGCTGGAGCGTATTCCAGTACAGTACCATGCTCAGTAACCATATCGCGGCGGTTAGTATGAGCGCCAGACGGATGCTGCTTACTCGGCAGGTGCGGGCAGCCACAGGTCTCTATCCATTCCCCAACCACGTGCATAATTTTGCAGCGCATAGTAGATCGGTCTCAGTTGAAATTCCGGGGTGATAAGGGTGAAGTTGTCTGGGTAGCTCTGGGTTGGGGCGGGGAAGCGCAGCGCCCACAGGCAGACTTTTTCTGCCCATGCCCAGTGGTGTATCGCCCAATCGAGGGCATCAAGTGTATAACGAATTCTTTGTGCTGGGCGGACAGCTTTTGTCCAGCGAGGATGATCGTTCCATCCGGTTTCGGTGATGTACACGGGTTTGTGATCGTATTGCTGCAAAATCTCATAAAGCAGTTCTGCGCGCCGGTAGTTGAGCAGGTCTTCTGCTGGTTCCACTTCAGGCGCTTCTGTAAAACCATAGGTGTGGATTGCCAGCGCATCGAAATAATCTGCTGCACCAGCTTCCATTAGTGCTTTCAGGTAGAGCAAATCGTCCAGGCCATTTGGACTGCCTGGGGGTTCTAACGTAGGGGCGAGTGCGGCGGCCAGAATCAGGATGGCTGGATTGGCCGCGTGCGCCCGCTCATAAACTGCTTGCAGCAGGCGGACATAACCTTCGGGGTCTACGGGACGATAACCCCACTCGAAGGCCAGATTCGGCTCGTTCCAGATGATGATGTGGTCGATCACTCCGGCATAACGTAAAGCGAAATCGGCCACGAAATCGGCAAAATCCTCAAAAGAGGACTCTGGAAGATAATTCAGTGTGCTGAACTGGTCATCGACATCGGGGCGCGCCCAGGCAGGGACAAAGCCCATGCGCGCTATGATTTGCAATCCCTGATTGTGAGCATGCCGTACGATGCGATCCGCTGGTTCCCAATCATAGCGACCCTGTGTACCCTCGATATATGCCCAGGGGAAGAATTCCACAATAGTATCTACCCCCATTTCGCGCACATATTGAAGAGAGCGCTGAATTTTCCATTCCCACACTTCATCAATCAGCCGGGTGTGGACGCAGACCTGGGATTTGGCAGTTTCCACCGTTTGTGGCGGCCCTAGCGTCGCGCGCGGCCCAGTGGCGGTGATCTGACCGAAAAGCAGCCAGACCGCAAATGCGCGAAGATACCAGCGCCCATAACGGGATAATGTGATACGAAACCAGGAGTCTGCTACGAACATGAGGTCAATGATAGCGCAGACTGCCGCACATCGCCCGACGATTACTCAACTCTGAGGAGATCATCTGGCTAGATCACTCCCACCACGCCAGGGTCTTTTAAGGCTGGGCGGAGGACAGCAGGCTCATTATGAAAGCTGAAAATGTGTATAAATAGTACCTGAGTATTATAATTTGAAGCCAGAGTAAAACAGGAACATTTGTTACGGGCTATAAAATTCAGTTGTAGCTGGGCAGTGTTATTTTGGGTTATTATTGCCTGACAAAGAGATTAAAGGTGTGTGATGGGCAAATATATCACCAGACGACTGCTACAAGGTATTCCAACCTTCTTTGGGATCACCTTTATTACGTTTTTGATTATGCTTTCCGCGCCCGGTGATCCCATTGCACTGATTACTTTTAACCCGGTCAACAACAACCCTGAACTCACGGCCACCCTACGCCGCCAGCTAGGACTTGACCAGCCACCTCTGACGCAATATGTCTATTGGCTGATCGGCAATGACTGGGTGCTTCTTGATCGGGATGGGGATGGTGAGGGGGATACTTATGGACAGCGCCGCGGGATGCTGCGTGGCGACCTGGGGCAATCGATCAAGCATCAACGCCCTGTGCTGGACTTGATTTTGGAACGTGTACCCGCAACGCTCCTATTGACTTTCAGCGCACTGGTTTTAGGTTATGGGTTGGGCATTTTTATGGGGGTGTTAGCCGCAGTTTATCATAAAAGCTGGATCGATCATACGGTACGGGTCATTAGCGTGATCGGGAATGCTGTGCCTGCTTTCTGGCTCGGGCTGGTACTCATTATCATCTTCAGTGTTCAGCTTAATGTGCTGCCAATGAGTGGGATGCGTGACATCAGCAGTCGGGATACAAGCTTTAATCTGGCGGCGACTTTCCCATACATGATTATGCCCGTAAGCGTGTTGTCACTGGGGACAATTGCGTTTATCTCACGCTTTACCCGGACAGAGCTGCTGGAAGTTCTGGAGCAGGATTTCATCCGCACAGCGCGTGCGAAAGGGCTACAAGACCGCTTTGTCTGGTGGGTTCATGCGGTAAGGAATGCGATGATACCGATTGCAACGTTTATTGGCCCGGCACTGGGTACATTACTTGCGGGAGCTGTGATTATTGAGCAGGTGTTTAGCTGGCCGGGGATGGGTAGGCTGGTGGTGAACGGTGTTTTTCAGCGGGATTACCCCTTAGTGATGGGCACGGTAGTCATTGCTTCGATCATGTTTATCTTGGGTGTACTGCTTTCGGATGTGTTATACGCCGTGCTTGATCCCCGCATCCGGTTGAAATAAGGGGCAGCAAACATGACTACCCGCAACCTCGCTGCCCCCATCGTTCAACTGAGTTCGGAAAAAACCCGTAGTTCCCGCTCGTTATGGCGAGATGCGGCACTTCATATTCTGCATGACCGTCTGACTATGGTGGCGATGGGCTTCCTGTTTTTGCTGACATTAGTCTGTATCTTTGGGCCTCCCATGGCAGAAAACCTGCTTGGTGTGAGTGCGACACGCACGAATATCCCAAATCGTTTTCTCCTGCCGGGGGAACAGCAGCATCTCCTCGGCACCGATCACCTGGGGCGCGACCAGTTCATCCGCCTTTTGTATGGTGGAAGAATTTCACTGGCGATTGCTTACAGCGCCAGTGTAATTGCAGTGAGCATTGGTGTCGCGCTGGGGTTAGTGGCGGGTTATTATGGTCGGCTGGCGGATGATCTGATTACCTGGCTGGTGAATACGTTCAGCTCCATTCCACCTCTATTTTTGCTGCTCATCGCCGCGGCATTATGGCAACCCTCACCAGAAGTTCTTATTCTTTTGCTGGCTCTACTGGGTTGGGTGGGGACGAGTCGTCTGGTACGCGGTGAAGTGCTTTCGCTGCGTGAGCGGGATTATGTGCTGGCAGCCAGGGCGTTGGGTTCTTCTGACGGCCGTATTATGTTCTTCCATATTCTGCCCAACGTACTGCCAATCGTGATTGTGACGCTTACGATTATCGCGGGCAATCTGATTTTGACAGAATCAGGCTTAAGCTATCTGGGAGTTGGGGTGCAGGCCCCGGTGCCCACCTGGGGTAATATGCTCACAGATTCGCGCTCGTATTTTGTAACCGGAACCCACCTGGTCATCTGGCCGGGTATTTTGATTTTAATCACCGTGCTGTGTTTTTACCTGATCGGTGATGGCCTCCGAGATGCCCTTGACCCTCGCACGACACGCAAATAAAAAGAGCGGCCAACTGGCCGCTCTTGTGGAACTGGTTCTTTATTCAATCGACCATTCGCTTACATGATCAGTGTAACCATAGAACACCCATGACGGGCCAGGGTCGAACCCACTGACACGTGTATTCATTACCTGATAGATATTGGGGGTAAAGGTGAAGTCATAGGCTACATCTTCATGGGCAATGCGCTGAATTTCGCGGTAGATGGCTGCACGGGCTTCCTGGTCGCAGCCAGGGACACTCCGCGCCTGCTGCACCAGTGCGTCTAACTCAGGATTGACGTAGGAAGCGAGGTTATTGCCACTACCGGGCACATCCTCTGTGCTTAGCAGAAGGCTCATGAAATCGTTGGGATCGGGCGGGGCGGTGCCACCGCTGTTGCTCATTGGTGTGGCATCATACTTCTGACCAGAGTAAACATCCTGAATATAGTTTGCCCACTCAACTTTCTCTAGCTGCACATCAAAGCCAATCTGGTTGAGCTGATCCTGTACCACCAGTGCAGTTGTTTCGAACATCAGCAGAATATCGCTGTATGTGATGGTGAAGGAGAGCGTCATACCGTCTTTTTCGCGGATGCCGTCGCCATCGCTGTCCACCCAGCCTGCTTCTTCCAATAGGGCTATCGCCGCCTCAGGATCATAAGGGTACGGCGAAAGCTCGCTGTTATAGGCCCATGTCACAGAGGGAGCCACAGCGCCAATAAGAAGTGTGCCACCCTGTTCACCGCCCATAGTCGCCAGGATATCCTGTTTGTTGTAACCCATGGCCACTGCCTTACGGACACGCACATCGCTAAATAGCGGATGGGGCACCTGTTCTACCGGATTACCCTCTGCATCATAGGCCGCCTGCGGGCTGTCTGCATCCACCCAGTTGAGTGACAGGAAGTTGACGGTATACTGTGGGAAAGCTGCAAACTGAATACTGTCACGGTTCTGAATTTGTTCAAAGAGATCACCCTGGAAATAGGTGTAGTCGATTTCTCCGGCCTGAATGGCCTGCAGAGCCAACGCCTGCTCACCAATCACACGGTTAATGAGATAGGGAATAGCAGGCTCACCGCCCCAGTAGTCCGGGTTGGTACGATAGCGCTGGAACTCGTCAGGTGCCCATTCTTCCAGGATATAAGGGCCACCGCTAATGTCGGGGTTCGTGTTGATGGAGTTGGTTGTAAAATCACTGAAATCCGCCGCGAAACGATGGGAAGGCAGGAAGCGCAGCGCGCCAAAGTCACTAAGAGCAGCACAATTTATGTCACTGAGGACAATCTCGTAAGTCTTATCATCGATAACATTGACCGATGCAATAGACGCGACATTGGTTTCCCATACGGTGTCTACAGAATCAGATTGCGCAGCTTCAATGGCAAATTTCATATCGGCAGAAGTGATGGGTGTGCCATCGCTCCAGG
>JBGSXK010000194.1:0-3101 GCA_041751455.1 Anaerolineae bacterium | reverse complement strand
CGGCAGCGCCCCCTGCACGCCCACCCGCCGCAGCCACGCCTGGAGCCGCCCCTTATCCTATGCCAGAACCGCAAGCGCCTGTGGGTTCTGCCGCGCCTGCACACCGCCGGAGACTTTCCTGGGGGTTGATCGGGCTGCTGGCGCTGGTGATTGTCGGGCTGCTGGCTGTGCTGTTCATGTTCGCCCTGCCTGCCCAAGCACCTGCCTTTGCGACCACCGAGGTGCGGCTAACTGCCACACCCGGAGGTATAGTCCCGCCTGCAGGTGAGGCCACATCGCCTGTCACCCTGCTGTTTTTGCTGGCCGTGGGCGCGATGGCGATCATCGGTCTGCTGATCTGGCTGCGCAGCCGTTCAGATAGTCCCCGCCTGCCGCTGAAGCAATCGCCGCAGGTCTTCATCAGCTATCGTCGTGATCCCAGTTGGGGGCAGGCACGCTGCATCACCAACAGCCTGCGCGAACAGGGCATTAACGTCTTTATGGATGTGGACAACATCAACGAGGGCAAATTCGCGGCGGTCATCCAGCAGGCTATCGAAGGCTGTGATTATTTCGTGCCTGTTCTCGCACCGAGTACGCTCGACTCCGAGTGGGTGCGGCAGGAGGTACTCCACGCGCTGCGCCATCACAAGACCATCATCCCGCTGCTGGTGGACGGCTACAAATTCGACCCCGAAAGCCTGCCGTCTGAGGTGCAGGATATCGCCAGCCACAACGCCATCACTGTCACGCATGAGTTCTACGACGCGGCCATCAACCGCCTGACGACGCGCTTTATGCGCGTGGGGGCGTGACTTCTGGTGGTGGTGGTGGTGGCGGGAACATCCTGGCTTGTCGCCACTGGTTAGTCCACAGTCTACAGAGGGTGAACCACCCCTCCCTAAATCCCTCTCCCACAGGGATGCTCCGCAGCCCACTGCATGGAGAGGAACTTTTAGTATACGGGGTTTTGGGTGTGAAATGGTGGACATATGTCCCTTTTTTGAGTGATGAGTGCATAGTGCGCAGCTCTCCGTGAGGGGCGCAGACAACCCCTCAAAGCGGGGGCTGTGCCTGTGGCCTGACCCGTGATACTGTTACCCTAAAACGCACAGGGGGCAGAGGCGATGCAGACCACCGAGACGAAAGACCGCTGGACGGAAATCCGCACGATTCACCACCAACACCTTTTTTTCTATCAAATCCTCGGTGGCACGGTGCTGGTCGCGCTGGGGATGCTGCTCGGCGCGGCCATCTTCGCGCAGGATGACGGCTATGCCACCAACCTCTACACCGAAATCCTGAGCATCGGCGTGACTGTCTTCATCCTCAACCTGCTGGCGGAACGGCGCGAGGAAGCCCGCCGTACCCGTGACCTGCAAGCGCAGTTGGTACGGGATGCGGGGAGTACGTCGAATGAGGCGGCAAAACGGGCAATAGACGAGCTGAGTAAACGTGGCTGGTTAAGAGGCGAAAGTGGGTTATTGCAAGGGTCAGAGTTGAGCGGAGGGCGCTTACAAGATGCGATTCTGGCAGGAGCAAATTTGCAAAACACTAGAATAGTGGACGCTAAATTAAATAGAGTAAATTTATACAAAGCGAATTTGTCACACTCTCTTATTTGGGGATGTGATATGAGGGAAGCGAAATTAGGATATTTAGAATTAAATCAAGCAAAGATTGGTGACACGGATTTGAGTGGCGCCAAATTATGGTTTGCAAATTTCAATAGAGCTTTAGTATTTCGCAGCAATTTTGAAAACGCGGATCTAAGTAACACAAACTTACTAGAGGCAAAGTTTGACCAGTCAAATCTAAATCATGCTCAAATAACAAACGCTAAACTTCACAATGTTAGCTTAGTAAAAGCTTCCTTGCACAATGCTGATTTGCAGTTTTCTAATATGCAAGGAGCGGATTTGTTGGAGGCAGAATTAAATAACGCTCAGTTTAACGAATATACTATTCTTCCCGATGGCACTCACTGGACACCGGACACCGATCTCACCCGCTTCACCGACCCCAGCCATCCGCATTTCTGGCGCTCAAGCTATCCGTTCTCGCCTGCCTACCGAGGCAGGGATGACACAATGGGGACGGAATAGCGCCAGTGGCTAAACAGAAAAGCCCGCTAAAGCAGACTAAAACAGTCTTATTCAGGGGGCTTTCTGCCTCTGGTCGCAGGTTTGCCTGCGACAGGAAAAGTTAAACCTTCCCCGGATAGACCTCTTTCGCCAGCGCTTCTTCCTGCGCGACCAGATCACGCAGCGCGTTCAGGCCCTCGTTCCAGAAGTTGAGGTCGGTCAGGTCTACACCGGCCTTCGCCAGAATCTTCTCCGGCCAGTCGGAATCACCTGCTTCCAGAATCTCGATGAACTGCGGCACGAACTCGGCACCGCGCTGCTGATACAGGTTGAACAGGGCCAGCACCAGCAGTTCGCCGAACGAGTAGGCGTAGACATAACCCGGTGTACTCAGGAAATGCGGCACATAGCTCCACCACTGGCTGTATGCGTCGGTCAGGTTCACGCTCCCACCCGGCAGCAGATCCCATCCAGAAATCATCGACATGGCAGAACAATTCTAGTAGACTCATCTCCGATGCCTTTCGTTTGGTCTTGTCAACCAGAGAGCTTAGCGCTTCTCACTTCGAAAGGCATCTCCTTATCCCGAACTGACGTTAATTACAATGAATTCGTGGCCTATCTCGGCTCTGGCCCTGTGGCTAGCCGACAAATGGTTTACTGTGTGCAAGAATGAGAGATGATGATGTTGCTTTCCAGTTCAAAAACTACTGATTACGACAAGGTGAACCAGGATGTCCGCGCGTTGATCGAGGACTTTCGGCAAGTGCTGCAAGACCTGGGCGAAGATGACATCGCCGCTGCGCTTCCCTGGCAAGATGCTGACCCCATAACTGCTCGGCCAGATACAACCAAGATGATTCAGGCGCTGTCAATGGCCTTTCAACTGCTGAACGCGGTTGAGGAAAACGCCGTTGTACAGTACCGGCGGCTACTGGAATCACGTGGAGAGGTGGCGAAGCTTTCCGGGCTGTGGAATCAGACACTAGATTATCTGCGGCAGCAGAGATTGACTGAAGCTCAGGTACTAGCGGAACT
>JBGSXK010000193.1:0-12523 GCA_041751455.1 Anaerolineae bacterium | reverse complement strand
CGCGCTGGCCCGGCTGGGTGTGAGCAAGGGCACGGTCGATCTGACGCTGTTCGCGCCACCCGGCATGTATGCCGAAGCCCAGCAGGCCATTCAGCACAACTTCCTCGACAAGGACGGCCAGGTGGCCATCAAGCTCAAGAGTGACCGCCAGCCGCGCGTGTGGCAGTACGCGCGCGTCCGGGTCTGGCCGGAGGGCATCGGCGCAGCCGCCTGCTTTGTGCTCGATGATGCCGGCAAGGCGGCCAACAGCGACCTCCTCAGCGGCGATACCGTCATTCTGGATATGGGGGCGTATACGCTGGATGCGCTCAAAATGAGTCACGGCTCCTTCAACCCGGAGAGCCTGGAACATGCCACCTGGGAAAACGGCGGCGTGATGACCCATATCCTCGAACCGATCCTCAAGCAGGTCAGGAAGCAGGGGGCCGACTTCGATCTGCTCTCGACCGATGACATCGACCGCGTGCTGCGGCGGGGGCTGGTCAGCGGTGATTACACCTTGACCGTGGCCGGGCGCGATGTGGATTTGACCGCCCTGGTGGCCAAGTACCGCGAACGCTTCGCTGGCTGGATCGCCAACAACATCGCCGATGGCGTGTTTGCCGGCTTTCGCGGTATTAAATCGGTGATTCTGGTCGGTGGCGGGTCGCTGCTGGTGGAGGACTTTTTGCAGCAGTGGTATCCGGGCAAGGTGCTCGATCGCAAAAAACACGCCAGCACCAAAAAAATCCACCCAGTGGACTTCAACGCCGTCGGTGGGCTGCGCCTGGCCCTGGCCGGGTTGGGCTAGGGCAGGGGCATCAAAAAAAGCGCTCTCGAAAAACAGGGTGCTTTTGTTTTACAGATTTGTTGCAGGTTTACAAAGAAGGGGGTATAGTTTCGCTCGTGTTATGAATCAACAAAGGCTGATTGAGGCCAGCCTTTGTGACGACACTTTGTAACCGTTGATCGGACGGTTTATTATCCAAATCTCAGTATAACATAATCTCAGGGTTGTGTCGAATACTCAGACAAGGAAATCAACCCAAAGCCCAACGGAGACCACAGGAGCAGAGATTATTCGCTGGATGAACTGAGCAGGACAATGTGACTTCTTCCGCGTGAGTAGGGGATACTCACACCCGTCGCTATAAAAAAACCGAGCCTTCTACGTAGCCAGGAAGCTGTCAGAAGGCTCTCAATCAACCGCAGGGACGCGGTTAAAAGAGCGCCCCATTGCACCTCTCATTATACAGCAATTCGGGCAGCTGGCAACCTTTTTCCCTGCGGGACAGGTTCGCTTTGGCTGAATTTAATGCACCTTTAACCCTTTTGACCGCCGCACTCCGCGCTCTGGCCTGCGGCTACAGCCTGATCCCTCTCCGCGCCAAGCAGCCCGCGCTGGCCTGGTCGGTGTTTCAATCCGTCAAGCCCTCCAGCCTGGAAGTCCAACGCTGGTTTGCCCAGCAGCAGCATTCCGGCCTCGGCCTCGTCACCGGCCGCCTCTCGCGCCTGGCCGTGCTCGACTTCGATGAGGAAGCCCTCGTCCACCAATTTTTGGCGCAGCATCCCGACCTGGCGCAAACGCAGGTCGTCACCTCGGCAGGCCGCGGCCTGCCGCACTTCTACTACCGCCTGCCGCCCCATACCCACGTGCCCAGCCGGGCCGGGCAGGGGGTGGACTGGCTGGCTGAGGGGCGCTACGTTGTCGCCCCGCCCACCGTCATTGAGGGCAAAGCCTATGAGGTCTTCCTCGACCGCCTGCCGCTCCAGCTTACGCATGAACAGATCGCCCGCATCGAGGCCTTCGTCCGCGCCACCCAGCCCACCGCCCCGATCACAGTGATCGAGCAGGGCAGGGGACACGACACCGAACCGCTCAGCCTGTCCACGGTGGCTTTACAGCAGCGCTATCGTCAGCAAGCCGGGGCAGGGCGCAACAACGCGCTGTTTCACAACGCCTGCTTCGCCCGCGATCACGGCTGGTCACAAGCCGCTACCATCACCGCCCTGGCTGAGCTGCATACCCACCAGCCCGCTGCAGGCGAGCACAAACCCGAAACGCCCACGCAGCGCCAGCGCGAAGCCCGTGCCACCATCGCCTCGGCTTTCGCCCGTCCCGCGCGACCACGCCGAGCGGTCTGCAACGCTTACAATCCCGTGAGCCGTTATCCCAACAGAGCACGCGAAACCCTGCTGCGCCAACCCGATGGCGCGGCCGTCCTGCGCGTGCTGGAAGGCGCACTGCTCTACGGCTGCGCTACCGATACGCCCGTCACCGAGCTGGAACTGGTCACTACCCTCAGACACATCGCCTGCCGTGACACGGTGCGCAAAGCCCTGCACGCCCGCAGCAGGGCAGGGGAACCCTTCTTTGTACCCGTTCCCCCCCAGCCCCCCCCTGCTGCTAGCGCTGACCCTGACGGGTCAAAAGAGGCAGACAACAAAATGCTTTTGTCACCTGGCAAAAACCAGACAAATTCCAAATCCGGACCGAAAGCGCTCCTCTATCGCCTGCCTACCCCGGACGAGCTGTGTGCGCTTCTAGGGGTCGAAATGTCGCCTGGTGATCCCATCACCCGCGACGATGTGCGCTCCTCCAAAGCCTACCGTCAGGCACTCCACCGGGAGTTCCTCACCCGCCGTCCCGGAAAATACTTCCAGGCGCTGCTGGGCGACCGGCTGGGGGTCTGTACCCGCACCATCCGCTACTACCACCAGCAGATTCCCATCCATTCGTCCCCGTCCTGGCATGAAACGCCGCTGTTCTGGTTCAATCTCGACCTGATTCCGGCCCAAAGCGACCTCGAACGCTTCCAGATCGACACCGGCGGGCAGTGTCTGGTCGATGAGACCGGCCAGCGCTGGCCGCTCAAACGCGAGATCGCTGCCCAGCTGCTCAAGCAGGGCAGGCGCGTGTCGCGCCTCCAACGCGGCCCGAATACCTACTGGTACGGCGATCCGCCTCCGCCCACCATGCCCATCGCCCCGATCCCGGCCACCGCCAGACAGGATAGGGCAGGGCGGCCATCAGATGCCCCTGTTTTCGCGTCAGAAGGGGCTTCTACGGCTTTCTACGGGGCAGGCGGCATATTCCCACCTCCTGCCCTCGCAAAACGCTTGGAAACGCCGGAAACCGTTTTCCCACCGACAGCGCGGCCAGATCATAGTGGGGCAGGGCAGGGGAGCACGGAGGCTGAGCCACTTTCGCCCCCCGTCCCCGCGCAGGAAGGCCCTGTATGCGCGTCAGAAGGAGCTTCTACGGGCTTCTACGGGGCAGCAGGTGGGAACACGCCTGCGCAGCCCGAAAAACGCCTGAAAACGCCGCTGCTGCCGCCCGATGAGCGGCTGGCGCAGTGGATTCACCGTGACCTGCCGACCTTCAGCCTGAGCAATGCCCGGCGGCTGGTGGAATGCTATGGCGTGGAAGTAGTCGAGGCGAGCTGGAAGCGCCTGTGGTGGCTGGACAAGAAGGGCATGCTGCGCAACCCGGCCGGTTTCCTGGTGATCGCCTCACGTGTCGAGTGGCGTGAACGGCACGGCTTCGGCCAGCCCGCGCCTGAAATTAAATGGTCTTCACGCATCCCAAAATGAGCGCTTAGCAAGGGATGGGGCCATACCCGGGTATGAAACGCCTTCGGTATAAATTTGTCTACCTAACTATAACTCTGGCCTAACTGACAGACCAAAGCAACTGTGGTAGAATACGTGAATCCCTAATTTACAACACTAACAGATCAGTGCTTTCAAAGCCGACACTTTTTAGCCGTCGGCGATTGTCACACCCTTCAATTTATCACGCCAGCGCAGCATATTGTCCAGGCTTGAAACGCTTCCTGGGAATAGATAAATGTCTGGTGGAATGCTTCGTAAACCATGCACTGATCCTGGCTGGCGGGTAATGCTCCTCTCAAGTAAGGAGCCTCCGCTGCTGGCGGATGAAACCAATCTGTAGCACCTCCCAGCCTTCACCCAAAGTCCCGCCGTCTTCCCAGACCCGGGTATGCGATACAGCCGGACAGTGATGTCCCTTCCGGTGTGATCTTTTCTCCAGCCGATGGCCGAAGAAAAGCGCGCCTGCGCACCTCATTCCCAACCTCATTCATCTTTTAGTGCCTCCAAGCCATTAGCCCTGTTTATAACGGAGAGCTCAGAGCTATCTCTCCGCTACAAACAAAAAAATAGCCCTGGGCAGCAACCAGGGCGGGCGGGGAGAACACCAAATTAACAACACATGACAGGAGAAGTTATGATGACAAGTTTATCACCTCTAGCTCTTGAAAGCAATCTGATACAAGGTATCAATTGTGGTCTATCGCCCTACTTTCATAACAAAGACAATCATGCGCCCGCCTACAGGGGCAGTAACCAATGGGCGTTTGGCTTCAGCTTTGCGCCCAGCCGTGTGACCCTGCCTGAACTGATTGACCATATCCTTTCCGGCAAAGCCTGGGCACAGGGCTATTTCAGCGGCATGACGCGCAATAAGAAAAACTTTGTTTCCAGCCAGACCTTAGCGCTGGATATTGATAACAAAGACGCGGTTCACCCGGTCACAATGGCTGACCTGCTGGCTGATCCGTTCATTCAGCAATACGCGCTGCTGGTACATCCCTCAGCCAGTAGCACCCCGGCGCTACCTAAAACGCGCGTGGTTTTTATCCTCAGTGAACCTGTCGAGCAGGCGGGGCAGTGGGAAGCGCTTCAGCGCGCGCTGATCGCCCATTTTGACTCCTACAAACCGGATGCCGGGTGTAAGGATGCGGCGCGGCTGTTCTATGGCAGCAACAACCGCCATATTGACCCATATGTCAGCCTTGATGCTGTCCTGCCGCTGACGGTTGCTGGCGCGCTGACGGTAGATCAGGCCAGCGCCGATTATTCGGCTTTTCTGGCGACAAAACACAGACTCCCCGCGCGTCGTGTCGAGCTGAGCAATGCCAACAGCCTGCTGGAGCAGATCGCGCTGAAGCGCATGAACAAACAGCTTGACCGGGTTGCGGCGGCAATGGGGACAAGCGAACTGCACAGCACCCTGGTAAGCGCGGCCACAATTCTTTATGCAATGGCCTATGCCGGGAACTGGCCGGGCGTGGATGAAAGCACCGTTGACCGTGCCTTAGCCTCTATCCTGGGCCCAAAGCTGAAAGATAAACAGCGCGCGCTAGAGGATGCAAAGCGCTACGGCCAGAGCAGCCCGATTTACTTTGAACTGCCCACTAAAAGCGCAGGGCGCACCACAAAAACGCCAATCCAAGCACGGGTGCTGCCTGTTGACCTGCCCACCTTTAAGGCCAATAAAACCGTCAATCTGCGTTATATCTCAGATGTGGATGGGCTGCTGCTGCTGGGTTATACCGGGATTGTGGTCAAATCCGGCATTGACACGGGCAAAACCGAACTGGCGTTACGGGTCATTGAACGCGAAACACAGCGCAAGCCGGATTTGCGCGTTTTGGTGATTACCCATCGGCAAGCCTTGGTTGCGAATATTGCCAAACGCTACGGCTATATGACCTATAAGGATTTCCAGGGTGATAATCGTTCCCTGATTACTGCCGCGCCGCAAATGGTCATTACCTATGACAGCCTGTACCGCCTGAGTGCTGATACGCCTTACGATATTGTCGTCATTGATGAGGTAGACCAGATTCACCAGCACCTTGACGGCGATACCATGCGCGGCGGCCAGCCCGCCCGCGCTTACCAACGGCTGGTGGAACTGGCCGGGGCACCCGGCCTGCTGGTGGTGATGGATGCCCACGCCTCTGAAATCACGTGCGAATGGGTTGAGGCGCTGAAGGGCAGGGGGAATGTCCTGCGTTTGGAAAACACCTACCAGTTTGACCGGGGCGACCTGACCCTGCATGGCCACTTTTCAACGGTCTACCGCCGGGCGCTGGCTCTGCTAGAGCAGCACGAGCGCGGTTATATCGCCATCGCTGCTAATACGCGGCTAGAAGTCCAGACCGCATGGCGACTGCTCAGCGCCCATGTGCCGGATGAGCAGGTCGTCACCATTTGGGGCGAAAACAGCGAAAGCCCGGAGATTCAGGACTTTATCGAAAACATCAACGCCCGGCTGGAAGATGTGCGGGTGCTGATTTACTCGCCTTCACTTGTATCGGGCATAGATATTAAGACCCGCGCCCTGGGCATGTTTGGACTGTTCAAAAACCGCCCGCTTGCCCCTGCGGACATGCTCCAAATGATGGGCAGGGTACGCAATGCTGGAGAGCGCCACGCCTGGGTACAAACGGCTAGTGGCACGGCAGAAACCGACTGGCAGGCAATCTATGCGGACATTGTCCGAACCGCCGATTACACCGCCGCCATTTGTGACTTTGCGGCCAGCGGTATCGCGGCCATGCCGGTGCTGCACCATGAGATTGAGCAGCTTCTTTCCAAGTATCGTGCCCAGCGCAACCGGGCGATGAATAATCCGGTCGCGTACTTTGCCGCCTATGCCCAGGCTGAAGGCTATACGCTGACTTTTGAGGACGGCACAGACAAGCCGCTGCTGGGGCAGTGGAAAGCCGCAAAGGACGTGGTCAAGCAGCAGGAAAAACAAATGCGGCTTGACGCAGAACCGATCACCTTTGAGCAGTTAGAAACCCACCGACGCGCCGGCACGATTACGCCTGAAATCCGCGCTGGGCATTATCGGTTCGTGATCGAGGATTATGTCGGTTTACCCATTGATAGCGCGCTATACGATGCCCACCACACGCTGCAAAAACGCCTGAAAACCGGGCGCTTTGCCGACATGCTGACCCCTAACGCGGCATTGATCAAACATGATAGGCAGCTGGCAGCGGAAGGCGCCCTGCCGTCCAAACAGCTTCACAGCGCCCAGCACTGCGCATTTATGAGATTGTTCTGCTGGCAGACGTTCGGGTGTAAATTTGAGCAGCTTCCCGATGGGCTGCAAAACATGCCAGCCCACGAATTAGAAGCTCGCATGGAGGGCTTTATCCAGCTTCACGCCGCCCACCTGAAGCGCTTATTCGACTGGCGGCCTGATGCCCATA
Organism: Anaerolineae bacterium; assembly: GCA_041751455.1. Classification (GTDB taxonomy): domain Bacteria; phylum Chloroflexota; class Anaerolineae; order Aggregatilineales; family Phototrophicaceae; genus JAIOHN01. Next base: position 5,513 of record JBGSXK010000193.1, on the reverse strand, counting down.
GCCATAACCCGATTCCGCTCATCCGCTGGATACTGAACCGCTACGGCCTGAAGCTGGATCGTAAGCAGGTGATGCGAGACGGCCAGCGCTTTATGATCTATTCGCTGAATATGAAGTGCTGGCAGCAGCGCTACAAATCCGCGCGGTCGCGCCTTACCCACCTGCGCCACAAACAGGAGCAGGGGGATTACTACAAACCTGCTTATAAAACATCAATCAGGAATGTAGTAATGCCTCACAATGCAACGAAAACGCCCCTCCAGTTGCCACTGAACACTCATTCATCCATTCTAAGATGCTGAAATTAAGCTAAAAGAGCCCTTCCCAATGTGTGAAAAGTGGTTAGCCATGATAACGCATGTTCACACTGGCCTGACAACTATGCATAGCCACCTGTGGTCTGTGGATGGCATCCATCACGCCTCATAGATGCATGGATGCATGTTGCCCAAAAAACGACATCATCTGCCACCCTATTTTATCAGCCCCATTAACTTCCATCCCCGGGGATAACGTCCTTGTTTAGTCGCACACATTGCTGGAGATCATTTGTGATGTCCTTCATCCCCTTTGAACAGGCATTGTTTCATTCTCTCCGGTTGCAAGGGCAAGCCCTGGTGGCTGGGGATTACAGCCGCCACCTTCCCCGGATCAGTCTCTTCCTGTGTGGTCGCTGTAGACCCAATCCCGGGAACGGGTTTTATTCCGGCCTTATCCAGTATCCCGACAGCGTTCAAGCCTTCTCAGGATCACAGGAGGACACTACCAGCAATCTGATTATGCTTCAGGCAGCGGTGGCCGGCTTAGCCTTGCTCTGCCAACCCTATGCGATGGCGATTTACACCCATAACCAATGGCTTGTTCAGACGGCGCAGGGTCGTTACAGCCGCAGCGCCGATCTTCACCAACCACTCTGGGAAGCCCTGGAACGTTTCGCGCTGGTACACGACCTCACCTGGCACTGGTGCCGTGCATTCCCGCCAGAGATTGACGGACAGCTCCCACACCAACTCACGGCCGAGGTAAAACCGGTAAGCCTATAACCACCTCCCGTGTTCAGCCCGCTTGTGAAAGCTCGATCACAACCGACACTTTCCAACCGGGGCAGGGGGAAACTTCGAGGAAAAACGCTGTCAGGAGATAGGGAGGGGAGAGGCACTAAAAACAGGGCAGGGGTATTCAGACCTTGCGCGTTGCCCTCCTCGAAATCTTTTCTCCCGGCACCTACCACGCCCCGGAAATCAGATCAATCTCGCGCATCCCCGGGGATAGGGGATAACAAGACCCGTGCCAGCCCGCCTAATAATCGCATCCGGACCCTAGGCTACATCCAGAGACTGGTATGAGCTTTCGTGTCTGTAAGGGTCACGGTATATCATGAAAGTCCTTATAGGGCCAAACAGGCAACGTCCCTGGAAAATGTGCGCCGTGCAAGTCTCTCAAGAAATCTGGTGAACGAGATTTCTCAAAGTTCATAACAGGTTCCAGGATCCGACTGGCAGCCTTGATCCTTTCAGCAGAAGGGGTCAGAGCAGCGCTCAAGGTGTTAAACAACAAGCTGATCGTGGCCGCTGCCTGAGACTTCCTCAGTGATCAGGTTCTGGAACAGCAGCTTTGCGCTTTCCCATACCCGGGGATAGCACATCGCCCGCAATCGGGCAGCAAGCCTTTCCCTGGCAGGAAGTCGAACCAAAGACACTCTGAAGTCGCGGCTCAGCGCTTTTACGCTGTCCCATTCCCGGGGATGGGCGATCTTCAAAACCCTGAACAGAACCTTACGGCTGAGTGGAGCCAGAGTCTTTTCCTCCAGCGCCCTGCTCATCTCGGCCACACTTGCCGTATTTGACCAGGCTGCTTATGCCCTGACCACGCTGGTGCGCAAAGCCTTTGCCCTGCGCACTGAAGACCGTTCTGAACACCAATTGGATGTGGAACCCCTTGAGGATGAACCATGAACGAATATCACATCGGTACGCGGGTGGAAGTCATCGCCCGTTTCGCCCAACTGGATGGCACCCCTGTCAACCCCACCACCGTGACCTTCAAATTTGAGGACCCGGCTCACAATGAGACTGCGCTGAACTTTGGCGAGTCGGACGATGTGACCAATCCCGAAGTAGGCGAGTTTCACGGCTTCTTCACCGTCGATCAACCGGGGCACTGGTACTACCGATTCGAGAGTACCGGCAATGTGATGATCGCCTACGAAGACAAGATCAAAGTGCGCAATACGGTCTTTTAGCTATCCCCGGGGATGAAACGATGATCGCTTACTGTGCCGGACTTTTCACCGGAGGGGGTCTGGTGCTTCTGATCCTCTATTTTCTTGCACGTCAACCTGCACCAGTTTATGGAGACTACCATCATGCCCACCTGGGATCAAGTGCCCGACGCGCTCCGCGACCGGCTGCTCACCCTCTACGACCAGGATTGTCAGGAGAAAACGCAGCATATTGCCCGTCTTGCCGGGGCTATCACTATGCACCCCGAAACCCTGAAACGTCGCTTACGCGAATGGCGGGTCAACAAGCCGATTTTACAAGACCTTGCTGCTGTGTTTCCGGCTTCCCCTTCGCACCTGCACACCGACTTCCTCACCATCTCAACTGACCACTGCATCATCATTTCCGACATCGAAATGCCCGACCAGAATACCGATATGCTCAGGCGGGCGCTGCTGCTCGGGATGGCGCATGGGATTACTGATCTGGTAATTGCCGGGGATATGATCGCCTCCGATCAGGCCGCGCTTGCCACCCATCCGATCACGCTGGTGACGGGGAATGAGGTTTCATACCGGGGGACGGTGAAGCTGGCTCGGCAGATGCTTCAGGGCTTCCAGAGGCACTTTGAGCGCGTCTTCATCTTCGACGGAAACCACGATGAACGGCTGGCGAAGACCACTGGCGGCGAAGTCACCCTCGATATGCTGCTGGCCGGGCTGGATGTGACCTACAGCAACTACCGCTTCATGTGGCTCGAGACCAGCCGGGGCATCGCCACCTGACAAAATCTGACAGATTGGGCCGTTTTTCTGTCCTGTCCTGGGTGAAAAGAGGGGTAGGGGATGCCACGAAGCCCGGTTATACATAACGCTCGATGTCATCCAGATGCTCCCGGCGGTGGCTGGCGCGCGACAGATTGAAGGGCGGGCCGAGCGCCAGCAGCTGCGCCACCAAATCGTCCGGCAGCGCTGCCACCCGCCGATCAGTCTCCTCCGTCTCAAGCGTAAGCTGCGCAGCAGTGCGTGGGGGCAGCGCTAAACACAGCGGTTTGGCCGCATCATTGATCCAGTCCACATCTTCCGGCTCCCAGTCCTCCTGAGAAGGCGCAGCTCCGCTTGCCCATTTGTCCATCAGATAAAGCGCTCGCGCATCCCAGAAGGCCAGGTGTGCCAGCACCCCGGCCACGGTCCAGCCAGCGGCCATCGGGTGGCTCAGTTGCTCATCGCTCAAGCGTTCGACCAGGGCTCTCAACCGTGACCGTTCAGCATCGTTTTCGGCAATATAAGGTTTATCCATAACTGTATATCCTTATCACGCTCGCTTCCTCCCGTAATTCCCTACGCACGCAAACAGTTCGATGAAGGGCTACGGATTCACAACCGCCTGAATCTGAAACGATGTTGGCTCTGGGGTATCAGGTGGCAGCAGATCGACACGAAACACCCCCACTGTGTAGTCACCTGTCGATGGCAGAGTGAGCTGCGCTGTGAGGCTGTTGGTCGTAATAAGGCTGGCCTGGAATATAAGTTCATTGTTCTGCGACAGAACGACGAGGCCCAGATTGAGATTGCCAGAGAGCCGTGTAAAATGTAGCTCAAGCACATCGCCTTCGTTGCCGTTGACCAGATAGCCAAGAATTTCGCCACCCGATGGTGTGACACCCCCCGTCATCGGCACACCAGCAGGTATAGAAAATGGCGCCACACTGCCAAAATCAACTGGCGCAAGACCAGCAAAGCCAAATGCAGGTACCGCAGGCACAGGGGTATTCGTGAGTGCCTCTGCGTTTGGCTCCTGTGCAGTTGCGACATCGCCAGGTCTGATCACTGTGCCGTCACTCAATACACAGCCAACAAATAACGTGTAAAGCCCCGGACTGTTGGCACGAACCGTTATGGTGTAATTGCCCCTCTCTGATAGAATGCTTGTCTCAAAGGACGCGACATCTGTGTTATACTGTGGCCCCCAACTCGCATTGTATCGATGATTGCTTCTGTAACTTGCAGCGACTACACCTGTTGTAGGCGCTTCGACAAAAAGCGAAAGCCGCATATAGTCGCCGACGGTTTCACTCGAAACTGTAGTGACCCCCAAAAGCTGGACACAAAAGTGCCTGTGCTTATTCTAACACGGGTTCTGGCTGGCGAACCAACCATTCCGCCTCGTATTCAGCGGGAGTGAGATAACCCAGCGCCGAGTGGATGCGCTTGTGGGTGTAGACCTCTTCCAGAAAGCGCCCGATGGAGCGGTAAGCATCGTGGAAGTCCTCGTACTCCGACAAATCCACCTCCTCTTCTTTAATCGTCCGCATCAGCCGTTCAGCGTAACCGTTGTCCTCTGGCTTGCCCACCGCCGCCATGCTGATCTGCACACCCTGCTCGCGCAACAGGTCGGTGTAGTCACCGCAGGCATACTGCACACCCTGATCGCTGTGATGGATGTCCGGCACGCGATCCGCCAATGCACGCCGCAACGCCGTCAGCGTGAGTTCCCGATCCAACGAGCGGCTCAGATGCCAACCGCGCACCGCCCGTGTATGCACATCCATGATGACCGCCAGGTAGACGAAATCGCGTTCCAGGCGAATGTAGGTGATATCGGCGACCCACACCTGATCCGGGCGGGCGATTTCCAGCCCGCCAGCCCGATTGGGATAACGTGGGAAGTCATGCTGGCTGTTGGTTGTGCGCGTTTTACGCCGTTTGACCGGGCGTTGCAGCCCCATTTGCGCCATCATGCGCTGAATACGCTTGTGATTGACCGTCCAGCCCGTCCGTTTCAGCAAGGCGGTCAGGCGGCGATAGCCATAAGTCGGATACTGGCCCGCCAGGTCGAGCAGTGCCGCCCGCAAGTCCGCATCATCGCTGGCACTGACGCGGTGATAGAAGCTGCTGCGCGGTAAATCCAGCACGTCACAGATCGTTTTCACCGGGTAATTCGCCTGCATAGTCATGGCTGCCCGCCGTTTCTGCCTCGCATCCCATCCAGCAAACTGGAGGCTTTTTTTGCGATTTCCAGCTCCATTGTCAGCCGCCCGACCATGCGCTCCAGTTCGGCGATGCGTGCCTGCTCGTCGCTGTCGTCGCCCTTTTGGAAAACCTGCGGCGCGGCGGCGAGCAACTGCTGCTTCCAGTTGCCAATCATCTGTGACGTGAGCTGATGCTCGCGGCACAGCTCCGCCATACTCTTCTCGCCCGACAGCAGTTGCAGCACGACATGGCTCTTGAACTCTGCGGTAAACTTACGTCTCTTACTCATCTGACTGCTCCCTTTCATGGACTATGATAC
>JBGSXK010000192.1:0-3622 GCA_041751455.1 Anaerolineae bacterium | reverse complement strand
GCCCGCAAAGCGGAATAAACCGGGCGCGGGCAACTGCCTGTAAGACTTAGTAAATTCAGAGGTCTTCACTATGTCCCCAGTCATTGTATTTCTCCTTTTTACCCTGATTGACGGGTAAGTTACGATCTGCCGGGGTGATGCTCGCTCGGATGGGTTTTCCGGATAAATATGGTCACAACCCGATTCTGGTGTACTATCAGTACGAATAGTTGATGGATGATTAGAAGCGCAAGGTAAGTGCCTGATGCCTGACAATACCAATGCCAGAATTGTGACACAGGAGGACGTAGCCCGCCGGGCAGGTGTATCTCGATCTATAGTGTCGTATGTCATCAATAAAGGCCCGCGCAGTGTATCTGAAGAAACCCGCCAGCGGGTGCTGGAAGCGATTAAAACACTGGGTTATCGTCCTAACAAATATGCACAACTGCTTTCCACCCCTGCCGATGCGGTTGCGGAAAAGTATATTGGCATCATTCTTGCGGCTAAGTATATGTTCCAGCGACCTTACTATGGGCATATCCTGGCAAGTATCCATGAACATGCTCACCAGAAAGACCGGCATATTCGGTTTATTCGGGTTTTTGATGATTTCAACGACCCAGCCTTATTTAACGAACTGATTCATCCCAACGAAATCGGCGGGGCGATTTTGCTTGGTCTTGACCAGGTGCTGACGACAAGTGATGAGCGCGGCTTGATTGAACAGATTGTAGATCGTGTGGCGCGGGTAGTATGTGTGGAATGGGAATGGCCCGGTGTGCCATCGGTGCAGTTTGACCGTCACACAGCGGCTTATCAGGCGACTCGGCATCTGCTGGACATCGGCAGAAGTCAGATTGCCTACATTGGCCCGGAGGATCGGCGTTTACAGGGTTATCAGCAGGCTATCTGGGAACAACGCCTGACCCCGGAGGAGCAGCTTATTCACTTTGCCGTTGCGCCAGAGTGGGGATATGCCTGCTGTGACGATCTTTTCCGCACTGGCGTGCCAGTCGATGCGATCTGCACTGGCACGGATGAGGTCGCCATTGGCGTACTCAAATATCTGCACGAGCATGGAATTCATGTTCCTCAGGATGTGGCAGTCGCCAGTATTGATAATCTGGACATTTCGGCCTATCTTATCCCATCCCTGTCCACAGTCGATATCCCCAAGAATGAAATCGGACAGCAGGCGGTCAATGCGCTGCTCACACAGCAGGCAAACGGTAATTCCGCTGCGATCTCCATTACGGTGCGCACTCAGCTTATTGTTCGCGATTCCACAAGCACGCTTGCTGCTCCATGGAGCACACAAAACAGCAAAGTTTGACGGTGCGCTGTTTTTATTTTATACTTTTATCAACTCGCGTTGACAATACGTGTTGCGTTCGTGATAAATCATCAAAGACCATTTTTCATGTACTTAGGTGCTGACCTTTCTTACATTAATGAAGTTGAAGACAGCGGCGGTATATTTTATAGTGAAGGCAGCGCCGCAGACCCCTTCCAGGTTCTGAGGCACGCAGGCGCGAATATTGTTCGTGTCCGGCTGTGGCATACGCCCGATCATTGGTCAAAGTACAGCACCCTGGCTGATGTAGAGCGCACCATCCGCCGCGCCCGCGCGCTGGGCTATCATATCCTGCTCGATTTCCATTATTCCGATACCTGGGCAGACCCCGCCAAGCAGATCATCCCCGCTGCATGGGCCAGCATTGTCGACATTGATATACTCGCACAGGCGTTGTTCGACTATACGCGTAGTGTGCTGGCACATCTGCACGAGCGCGGCCTGATGCCTGAATTTGTACAGGTCGGCAATGAAATCAATACCGAAGTTCTAATGCCGGGTCCACACCTGGGCGAATCGATCCGCTGGGAACGCAACGCACGTCTGCTCAATACGGCGATTGCCGCCGTGCGCGAAGCAGGCCGTCATACAGGGACACAAGCGCGGGTCATGCTCCACATTGCCCAACCGGAATTCATCATTGATTGGTTTGACTCGGCAGCAGCAGCCGGTGTACATGACTTCGACATCATTGCCCTGTCGTATTATCCCAAATGGAGCAGCTACAGCATCGAGCAGATGGGGCAAACAATTGCCCAGGCACGCCAGCGTTACGACAAGGATGTGATGCTGGTGGAGGTAGCTTATCCCTGGACACATGAACGCTGCCTTGCCGATACTCATTTGCTGGGAACAGACGCGGTACTAAGCGATTATCCCGCTACACCAGAAGGACAGCGTGATTTCTTAATCGACATCACCCGAACTGTCCGCAGCAATGGGGGCATTGGGGTGATCTACTGGGAAGCAGCCTGGATTTCGACAATGGAGAAACCATCTATCTGGGAGAACGCCACATTTTTTGATTACAACGGCGAAGTTCACGCAGGTATTACATTCCTTTCGCATGATTACAACGTCAGCGTGAAGGAGTAGTCATTGATTTTGTTTAAATTAGAAAGGGTATTTCTATGAGACGTATTATTCTGTTTATGATGCTGGTGACTGTAGTGGGGTTATCTTCCTCTGCGGTCGCACAGGGGCCGACACTGACGATCTGGACAGATGACCAGCGTCTGCCAGTCATCACTGAGCTATCCCGACAGTTTACCGAAGAATTCGGGATCACTGTCGTGGTTGAGCCAATGGGTATTCAGGATACGATTGACGCATTGATTCGCGGCGCAAGCACAGGTGAAGGCCCTGACCTGTTCATTCTGCCCCATGACAATATCGGGCGGGTGGTGGAAAGCGGTGTGGTCGCGCCGATTGACCTGGATGATAAGGCAGAACTCTTTTTACCGAATGCAATCGAAGCCTTCATTTATGATGGTCAGCTTTATGGTGTTCCTTTCGCTATCGAAAATATTGGTTTCTTCCGTAACACCGACCTGGTGCCAGAAGCGCCACAAACCTGGGAAGAGGTTGCGGAAATCGGTCGTGCGCTGGTGGATAGTGGCGAAGCTGATTACGCGATCGCGCTGCCCGACCTCGGTTATAATTACTATCCGGTTTATGCCGCTTATGGTGGTTATCTGTTTGGCCGTGACGATGAGGGAAGCTACAGCGCCGACGACATCGGCATGGGCAGCGAGGGCATGATTGCAGGTGCAGAGTGGGCAAACGACCTGATCCGTGAGGGTTATGCCTCTGCAAATCTCGACTGGGAAGCTGCCCATGTGCTGTTTGAAACCGGGCAATCACCCTTTATCATGACTGGCCCCTGGGCTGTCAACCGCTTCCGTTCCGCCGAAGTCCCCTATGCCATCACAGCCTTCCCCGCAGCAGAAAAAGGTGACGAACCGGGTGCGCCTCTGATCGGTGTACAGGGCTTTATGGTCAATGCCAATAGTGCAAATGTGCTGCTGGCCCAGACTTACCTGACCGAGTTTATCGCCACCGACGAAGCCATGCAGTTCATCTTCGAGGGCGATCCTCGTCCATCGGCGTGGCTGTCCATCTTTGAGGCCACCGAGGACGAAGATATGCGCGGCTTTGCCGAAGCCGGGGTGACTGGTCAGGCGATGCCTGCGATTCCGGCTATGGGTTTTGTGTGGGATGCCTGGGGTAATGCCGGGCTGCTCATCGCACAGGGCGAACTGACACCAGAGGAAGCCCTGACCGAAG
>JBGSXK010000191.1:0-2393 GCA_041751455.1 Anaerolineae bacterium | reverse complement strand
GAAAGAGTCGGGGTTGCCCAGTGACAGGCGCACTTCGGCTATAGCGAGATTGGTTGAAATGATGATGTTGGTAGCGAGATTGCCTCTGAAATCAACCTGGATAGCCTGAAACCTGTGTTGTTTATCTGGCGCTGTCCAGTCGATTCTCGCCGGTCTATCCGGGTGACTCCAGGCGTGAAGTACCGCGCCCACAAAGCCGGATGCTTGCAGCAGCCTCAGCGCATCCTCTGGTGAGGTTCCGCCGGGGCGGATACCCATAAAACACGGCGCAAGGCAGCCCTCTGGCGGCGTGATGAGCGCCCGCAGGCCGCCATCATCGTAAGGCTGCGCCCGAATCAGCAGAACGGGGGCAAGACATAACACACTGAGCAGCAGCGCCAGCTTAAGCCAGAAGCGAACCATGCAGCTCCCCGGCGGTGGGCATGGTATTGAGAAGGGCGGCGGGGTCTGTTACCACGAACGATTTCCCCTTCGATCTGCCAGATGAATAACGTACCCCAACAACTCAGCAGCGAGGGTAGATGAGATGATCCGTCTCAAGCAAATTGTATGTCTCCTGTACAGTATACAACAAGCTAAAAGAGGTATCCCAGAACAAGCTGGAAAGATTGCGCCAGAAGATATGGTTTACTACCGGGCATCCCCATATAGTCAGAATGCCTAAAGACAGCTCACTGTATTCCGCATACAGCGTCCTATAGGGTAACACCTGAATAGAGATTTCTTCCAGTTTTTGAATAGAAACTTTATCCGGCAGTCCTAAAGTCAGGTAAAGCTCGCCTATAGTGATCCGGGTGTCGATTGAGATTAGCTCGACCACATCCTGAAAAAGGATACGGCGAATACGACCTGTACTTGAGGTACGGATAAAGTGAGGCTGTTGGCCGCTCCATGTCCAGAATAAATGAAATCCGCCCTGATCTTCTACAGTGACCTTATCAACCCACTCATGCCCTTCCAGAATAGCGATCGCCTCATCCACCGTCGTCACACCGGGGCGGATGCCCATAAAACACGGCGCAAGGCAGCCCTCTGGCGGTGTGAGGAATGCCCACAGGCCGCCATCATCGTAAGGCTGCGCCCGAATCAGCAGCACAGGTACAAGCCATAAGACCGTGAGGAGCAGTGCAATTTTCAGATAACCTGCTGTCATATATTCCGCATTATAGCAGGCTTACACATCCAGAATAAAGCGCGCCGCTTCGCTCAGGCGGGTGTAGGTTTCCGGGCGGATATAAGCCTTCTGGTCAAGCTGCTGGGGTTGATGGCGGCGTGTGAAGTAGGAATGCAGGGCACGGCGGCGCTGGCTGCTGCGGTTGAGCGTGCCGCCATGCCAGGTATGCGAATTGAAGATGACCACTGTACCCGCCGGGGCCAGCAGCAGCTTTTCGTCGGGATGCGTCATACGTGGGTCAGCCATAACATCCGATGGCACTTTACCGCTGCGCTGTGAACCGGGTACGACACGAGTTGCGCCATTTTCCTCGGTGAAATCATCCAGCAGCCAGATGGAATTACAGACCTGGTAATCGCCGGGTTCTACCGCACCGCGCCAATCGGCATGGAGCGCCTGTAAACCCTGTCCCGGCAGTGCCGCACGGGCATTGAGCGACGAGAGTTTGAGGTCGCCTTGCAGCACATGCGCGATGGCGGCCAGCACACGGGGATGTGTAAAGCATATCTCGAACATGGGGTCTTTATTGACCAGATCAGACAGGCGGTCTGTGCCCGCTTCCTGATGAACTTCCTTGCCCGCGTCTGCGCCTTCATCTGCGACGAGCGCATCCAGCCGTGCCCCCAGCGCAGTGACCTGCTCCGGGGTAAGGATGTCGTAGAGCGGCAGGTAGCCATCCTGATCAAGCTGATCCTTCTCCGCCTGGGTCAATGTATCATCACGCACACCGAGCATAGATATCATATTTTCTAAGTTCATCGCAGCCTTCTTTTTATTCTTTGGTAGATCATTCGACAAATGATACAATATTACAATTTCGCCTCATTTGCCAACTGGATTTCACAGGGTCAGATTTGCCACATGCTGTTCTTAATTCTGGAAGCATTGTATGTGATTTGCGCGCTGCTGCTGCTGCTTTATGCCACAGCCAGTTTATTACTGTTATTGATTTACTGGCTGCACCGTAATGACAAGCTCAAATCTCCGGCTAAGGTCGAGCATTGGCCGTCAGTCGTGGTCCAACTGCCGATCTATAATGAGCGTTATGTTGTAGAGCGGCTGTTGCGTGCGGTGGCCGGGCTGGATTATCCACGTGATCGGCTGACCGTGCAGGTACTTGATGACTCGACTGATGATACCCCGCGTGTGGTCGCGGCGCTCGTGGAAAAACTGGCTGCGGACGGATTGAATATCCAGCATGTCCAGCGCGAAAATCGTA